>NZ_DBLXSO010000031.1:0-34379 GCF_057878315.1 Jutongia sp.
ACTTCTTAAAGCTTGCACAATCAGTATACGAGCCTAACGAATATGTATTTACATAATCCAGATCCACCGGCATTGTCAATTCTTTAATCCCAGTACAGTCTTCAAATGCATCTCTGCGTACATGTTCTAATGTATCCGGTAAAATAACTTGATTTATATTTTGACATCCTTGAAAACACGAAATATCTATTCTTTTAATATTGTTTTCAATTTCCATGTTCTTTACATCATCATTATTTTGCCATCCACGCCATCCATAATATGTAGAATTGATCCATTTTACATAGGTCAACGGCGTATGACCATCAAAAATTGCATTTTTCAGTTCTCCCTTTGTAGTATAAAACAAGCTCAAAATGGTCTCCAAGTTACTCTGAGTATAGCTGAAGCTGTCCATTTCTTCTTTTACTTCTTTACGCAACTGAACCAAATCAGATCTCGTTCGAATAGTGATGTTCATTTCATCCTGTAACTTTTCAAATGTCGATGTATTACTAATTGATTTTCTCCAATCTTCAAATTCGGATTCATTCATATTGACTGTATCTTCAAGATATCCGTCAATCGTTATCAAGATCTCTTTGTTATTCTGATTCTCCTTGTCAAATGCCGTCTGTACGCCCGATACAGTTATGTCACTCAATATATTGCTGATTGATTTCCCAATAAGACCATTTACGTTATAATGTGCTAAAATTTTCGCCAGGGTATCCATCTCTTTTGTTTTTGGTCCCAATAACCATCCTGCCAATTCAAACAGCATCTGGTTTTCTGGTTGAAAATATGCATCCCTGGTTCCTGCAATCGTTTTTAATGTTGCCACATAGCTATCTGTATTAAGAATACCTGCATACTCTCTTCCAAGTGCATTTTTATATTGCACCTTCATGTTATCATAAAACTTTTTATCAGTAGAAAGCGATAAACTCTTTCCATATCTTTGATATCCCCAATCTGCAAGTGGAAGCTCCGGAATAGCATCTCCCGGATTATTTATATTTATTACATTATCTAATGTTGTATCTGCTCCGATTTTGACCGCCGGACAGGCATAGGTATAGCCAAAAATATGATCTGCAGATGCCAGATCCTTATCTATTGTAAGTTCGCCTGCCACTATGTTGGCAACAGCGGCACCTCGGCTATGACCTGTAATCAAAAATATGTTATTCTTTGTTTTGATTTTACTCCGAAGCGTACTTAATACTCCATCTGCTGCTTTCTTAAAGCCGTAATGATAAGAATCTCCTGCTGCTCCCAATTTAAAATTGCTTAACCACTCGTCATTACCCGTTGTTCCTCGAATCGGCACAACATATGCGTTATATGTTTCCCCATTCAATGACACCTTTTTATAACCAATCGAAAAAGCAACAAAATCATTATCCTCATACGTTGCCTTTCGTACTCCGTCATAATTGAATGTTTTGCTAGCAACAAGTGTATAATTCATGCTTGACAAACAAGCTGTAATTTCCCTTTCATCGTATGCCGCAGTTGCAAGCCCCACCGTTACCTTTGCGAGATCAGTGGATAAAGTACCGCTATCTGCAGCAAGCATTTCATCCTGATATTCGAACGTCTGATAATATTTTTTATTATCTGATGTATAGGAATAATCTACATTGTGAATCGTATCTGAACTCTCAATTTCTTCCTGCGACACATTACTTTCTTCTGCATAGGAATGTATTAAGGCCGCCATCACAGCCACAAATACAATGACTAACATTACGATGTTCAGATTAAAAATTTTTCTTTTTCTATTTTTCCTCATAGTGCCTCCTTTATGCAATACAAAACAATCTCCAGCTACAACTATTTTTTAACACACATAATATGATGTATTGATTATACTAGAAAGCACTCTCG
This sequence comes from Jutongia sp., assembly GCF_057878315.1. Lineage (NCBI taxonomy): Bacteria > Bacillati > Bacillota > Clostridia > Lachnospirales > Lachnospiraceae > Jutongia > Jutongia sp. The sequence goes on from NZ_DBLXSO010000031.1 coordinate 1,873, forward strand.
GAAATCTTTCCGTTTTTTTCTTATAAAATATTGCTGCTTTTAAACAATATTTGCCTTACGACCGGTACTCCACCACGTCATCCCATGCCTTTCTTGGCCGCGGTGCCGGAGCCTCATCTCCGTACCCCAGTGCCACAACGCCGGTAAGCTGATCCTTCGTTCCGATCTCCTGAACCAGCTCATTATAGGCAAAGCATGTGTTGGCGATCCACAGAGAGCCAATACCAAGCTCTGTCGCCCGCAAAAGCATATTTTCTACGGCTGCGCCGATTGAGAGCGAATCGCAGCTTTCCACGATCCTCTGCTCCGCACCGATCTCCTCATAAAATGTGCCGCCATTCGTATTTAAAACTGCCACCAGCACCGGAGCCGCCTTCATGATCTCCAGCGTATGAGCCGCGTCCGGCAGTCCATAAGCAAATCCGGGCAGATCGGTAATTCCGCTTTGCTCCCGCTTAAGTCCTGTCTCCATGGCTGCGACCAGCCGTTTCTTCGCTTCTCCACGATATACAATAAATTTCCACGGCTGTCTGTTCTTTGCGGAAGGTGCCAAAACTGCCGCCCGAAGAATGTTGTTAATCTTCTCCTCCTCCAGCGGGACGTCCTTATATTTCCGTATACTTCTGCGATCTGTAATAGCCTTCATAAACGCTCCTCCTGTTCCGGAATGTCACAAACTGCTCCTGCAAATTCAAATTCTGATTTCTTTTATTGTCGCACACAAAGCCCTATTCATTCAAGTTTTTTCTGCCGAAAATCCAAACGATTGATGCAACATTTTTTATTTTCGTGAAGATTTGTACTAAAACTTTTCTTATTTTCGTGAAGATTCGTGCTAAAACATTTCTCATTTTCGTGAAGATTCGTGCTAAAACATTTTTTATTTTCGTGAAGATTCGTGCTAAAACATTTCTCATTTTCGTGATTTCCTGTTATATTTTGTGTATTTTTGTGTTATACTAATAAGCGGAAAGCTTAAAAATATCGCTATGCGCAGGCAGCGTGCGCAGAAATGAGGGTTATTATGGTATTTCGAAGAAAAATATACGATAAACTCCTGAAATGGAAACAATTGTCTGCCGGTTCTTCTGCCATTTTACTGGAAGGAGCAAGACGTATCGGCAAAAGCACCGTTGTGGAGCAATTCGCCCAAAATGAATATAATGATTATATCCTGTTGGACTTCGCAAAGGAAAATACCGATGTGAAGAATAATTTTATTGAAAACATCGGCGATCTGGATGCGTTTTTTCGCAATCTGTTTTTGCTGAAGGGAAAGCAATTAAAGGGCAAGCGATGCGCGATCATCTTTGACGAAGTGCAGCTTTTCCCACAGGCAAGGCAGGCAATCAAGTATCTGGTGGCTGACGGAAGATATGATTATATCGAGACAGGATCTCTGATCTCAATCCGCAAGAATACAGAGGGTATCCTGATTCCATCCGAGGAAACCAAGCTGAAAATGTACCCGATGGATTTCGAGGAGTATCTATGGGCAATCGACGATACCGTCACCTATGATGCCATCCGGTCTGCTTTTGACAGCCGCAAACCGCTGGGCGATGCGATCCATCGAAAGATCATGAAAACATTCCGGACGTATATGGTTGTCGGTGGTATGCCTCAGGCTGTAGATGCCTATGTCCACGGCAAAACATTTGCTCAAATTGATTTTATCAAACGAAATATTCTGAATCTTTACGAGGAGGATCTTGCCCGTTTCGATTCCGAGAACAGCCAGCGTGCTTCGATCATATTCCGGACAATTCCGGAACAGCTTGAAAATAAAAACTCGCACTTTAAATTTTCACTGATCGATAAAAATGCCCGCTACCAGAATTACGTCAATGCAGTGAGCTTTGTCGCCGAGTCCATGATCGGCAATGAATGTATCAATGTTACAAAGCCCGAGGTGGCGCTGGAACTGTTTGCCGACAGAAGCAACTTCAAGCTCTACATGGGGGATACCGGACTTTTGGTCACGCAGATTCTGAAAACGCAGGAGGACAGCGATGAAGACATCTATAAATCTCTGATCTTCGACCGGCTCGGGATCAATCAGGGCATGGTGATCGAAAATATCGTGGCACAGATGCTGCGCGCTGCCGGACATGATCTGTACTTCCATGAATACACTTACGCTCCTGAAGGCTCTGCTGCAGAAAAGAAGTATGAGATTGACTTTATGACGGTCAAGAAAAAGAAAATCTGTCCGATCGAGGTGAAATCCTCCGGCTACACCTCACACAAATCGTTTGATTACCTGATTAAGAAATATCAGTTAAAAATGCAGGACCGCTACATTATATATACGAAGGATTTAAAATATCAGGATGGGATCCTGTATCTTCCACTCTATATGACGGCCTTAATATAAACACTATTCTTTTATACAATAAGGGTGACGTTTCAATTTCCATCATGAAAACGTCACCCTGTTTTTAATCTCTCTTAAAGATTTTTTATTTCTTTATAATCTTGCTTTCTACTCCGGCATCCTGTGTATTATCTCTTTAAGCCAGGCATCTCAAACGGGTCCATTGTCCATAGACCTTCTTTCCGTTGCTTACGGTATAAGCACGCACACGGATAAAATAATCCTTTCCGGCTTTCAATTTCTTTCCTTTATATTTGCGGATCACCTGCTTCGTCTGTGACTGCTTTGGCGAAAATGTCTGCTTCTGTTTGAAATTCTTTTTATTGGAAATCTGAATCTGACATCCCTTTATTGATCCGGGTTTATTCCATGTTACGGTAAAAATATGTTTAAAACTCCCAACAGACCAGTGGAAATTTCCCGTATCCGGCACTTCTTCTGTGGATGGCGCGGGCGTGGCAGTCGGCGTACTTTCGATTCCACCGGTGGTATCGCCAACCAGTGTCGTTTTTGATGATGTATCTAATGCCACCTGATAAGTAACCTCTTTGTTATCAGGCTGCGTCACGCTCTGCGCTGTACCGCGGCCAAAGCACTGTACCCAGTATGTACCGGATGAGGTAACAATACAGCCGACTCCGATTGATTTAAAGCCGGTATTTAAAATGTTCGCCTTGTGTCCGGACGAATGCATCCACAGCTCCATCGCCTGCTCCGGTGTGCCACAAAGTGTGTTGTTTCCCCTTGCAATATTTTCGCCGGACATTTTGCTGCTGGCGGTGAAACATTGTTCACCGTTCGGTCTTGTATGATTGAAGTTCACAACCGTCTCAGCTCCTCGGAGCATTGCTGCCGACAAAAGCTCCGCATCCATCTCAAGTGGCTGTGCACCAACCTTTGCACGCTCCTGATTTACCAGCTCCAGCACCTGAAATGCATGATCATATCTTGCTGTACCGGAAACATCCTTCGTTTCTGCTTTTGCACTCTGACCTCCAAGAATCATAACCAATCCAAACAAAACTGCCGCAAAAACAGTTCTGAGCCGATTTATTTTCATATTGATCACCTTTCCTTTCTTTTGATGATTCTTCCATTTATTGCAATCATTTCCACTTCTCTTTCCGATATCACCGGATCATTTTCTCCGGATCCGGTGAAGCTGCGGGCGCAGTGTGATCTCTGTCACGACCGCACCCTCTCTCATGTAGAGAATATCCCGTACCGTCTCTGCGATCTCCTCCGGAAGAAGATACGAAGCTTCCTCCTCTCCCTGAGCAAAGTCCGCATTTCGGTACAGCTCCGTTTTCGTCATGTCCGGCTGGATCGTCACAACACGCACGCCATACTTGCGCACCTCATCAAACAGGCTGCGTGAAAAACTGCTGAGCCCCGCCTTTGTCGCCCCATAGGCGCATCCGTGCGGATTGTTTAGCTGTGCCGTCACCGAGGAAATATTAATGATCGTCCCGGCACATTTCTTCAGATCCCTCAGTAACAGACTCGTCAAAACCATCGGCACTTCAAGATTTGTGCGGACCAGCTTCTGTATCTTCTGCGTATTTAATTCTTCATGAAGTCCATAATAACCCACACCGGCGTTATTCACCAGAAGCTGAACGCCTCCCTGCCGGCGGATCTGCTTAATCTGTCTTTCCAACTCCTGCGTATCGAGCAAATCACAGACGATCCGGTGAAGCATTCCCTTTTCTTCGTTCTGCGCATCTGTCCCATTTTCCGTACAGATTTTTCCCGTCAGATCTCGCTTTGTGTCAATTTGGTCCGGCTCCTCATCCGAAAAGCTTCGTCCAAAGCCATACACCTCGTATCCCATCTCCACCAGCATTCTGCTGATCTCTCTGCCGATACCTGAGGATGCTCCTGTCACGATCGCTCTTTTCTTCACCTGATCCCTCATACTGCTATTTCTTCCCTTTCTCCGTCTGTTATCAATCACTATTCCTTCCGCCGAAAGATCTTCTCCAGCCGTTACCTATTTCTTCCAACGGAAATCCTTTCCATCTATTGCCAATCACTATTCCTTCCACCGAAAGATCTTCTCCTCCGGAATCCATTCTCTGATCCGGTCCACCACATGCTGCTCCATCTCATTCATCAGTCTATCCGGATAATGGTACACACCTCCATCATTCACAAACGGAAACTGCACTACCGCACTGTCTCTCTGGCTGCGCCGCAGCTTCTTCATATAGTCCTGCGAGATCCGGAATGACCCCACACTGACATCCCACACCTGACTCATATCAATCTGACCGGCCACCTGATCAAGCATTGCATCATACTGCCTCTGCCAGTCCGAACAATAAATGATCGGGTCAAAACACAGGCGTACCGGAAATCCGGTTTCTATCGCCTTTGCCGCACAGCGGATTCTTTCTCTTAAAGCGGCAGTACCGTGCTCGCACTCCTTCCGGATCCGCTCCGGCGAAAGTGTAAAAGAAAAGATCACATTTTCGTTTGGAACCAATCTGTCCCATAAATCGATCCGACCGCATTTCGTCCTTATCTCGATGCGAAGTCCCGGATGAGTCCGCACGAAATCATTCCATGCACAGACAAAGCCTGTCAGGTCTTCCAAAGCCATCAGATCCGTATCATAGGAAACACACAGGTACACATCATGCTTCGCCAGTATTTCCTCCAGTTCTGCAAAAATATCTTCAATATTGACAAATATCACCAGGTTGCCCGACGGATACATCCCCTTCAGATAACAATATTCACAATTATAAATACAGTTCATTACACAGGAGGTATAATAGAAATATTCATTGCCAAAGCTCTGGCAAACCGGCGCTCCCTCATAGATCAGCCTTCCCTCCTTGGCGGCAACGATCAGCATCGGATGCTCCTCCTGACCTGCAATATCCTGTCTTTTCCGACAGAAAACGTCCTTATAATGGTGGATCGGTATCTGCACCGCTTCCGGAAATCTTTGAAGAATTTCACGGGTTCTCGGATGCTCTGCCACCGCCTCCTCCACATATATATGGGAAAATGCTTTATTATAATAATCTCTGTTTAAGCTCATCAAAACGCTTCTTCCCCTCTCTGCGGTCCCGGCAGGGAAGCTCTCCGTCCGCTCTCATCTGCTCTAACAGACTGTTATGATCAATACCTGCAAGTGTCCAATATCTGACACACTGAATGACCGCCAGACGCATTGTCTGCGAACAGTGAAGCTCCTCACAAAGTCTCTCTGTCTGCCGGCTGCATTCTGTCTCCCATTCCTTATCCCTCCGGTTCTGCGCTATGATCTGTCCGATATTTGATACATAGTCTTTGATCACATCCAATCCGTTTTCCACCGCCTGCTCTAATGTCTGCGGAGTTATCCTCTGGTCGGTTCCATGATCGGAAATCACCTTAATAAAGCTCATCTGATGTGGTCCCAGCCAGTATGAGCCTGCCTGATAGATTGCGGCACCCTCCATATCGTGAAGCACAACGGCTTCCCGGTTTGCCGCACGCTCTCTGCTTTGTGACAACAGATCTCCGTCCGCGACAGACTCTGCTGTGTCTCCGTCAACGGCAGACTCCGCTTTCTGTCTCAACGCTTCTGAATCTTCTGTCCCCCTCCATACGACCGGCTCTGTGATGAGCTGTGCCTCTGCAAACGCATGATGATACAGCATATCCGGATAATAAGTGTGTCCCGTATTTCGGTCAGTGAGCTTATGACACAGATATGCTTTGCCGGACATCTCGTCCGTACCAACTTCCCCGGCACACGTTCCGATATTGATCAGATGATCCTCGTTTGCTGCCCTATATCTGCCAAACACAGCCGCTGTCGCAGATGCCGCAGCGCACATTCCTGTTCCACTGATCACAAGCCGGATAGATGTGTCCGCATTTTCGTACACATCAAACGGAAGCCCGTCCTGCACTCTTTTCAGCGAAAATACACGGATCAGTGGCTTCGCTTCCGGGTACAACGCAGTAAATAAATAGATCAACGTTAAGACTCCTTATCTTAAATATTGCACATAACTTACATTTCTAAGATTGCTTATCATCGTAAGTTTCCAGAAAATGATGCTTCACGCCATCCTTTTTATAGGCGATTATCGTACTGAGATTTACATTCTCCACACTCTTAAAGATATTGCCCTCGACAAAAGGATTTGTTTTCTTCAGTTCACGAATGAGTTTTTTGATCTCCAGCCTCTTGGAATTGCTCTGTCCATCCTTATCGCAGGAAGAGCAGGTATCCGTGAATTTGCATGCACACTGAATGAAATGAAGTCCATTCGCATCACGCCACGCCTTAATATCGTCCTCACGGATCAGATAAAGCGGACGGATCAGCTCCATTCCCTCGAAATTAGAGCTGTGAAGCTTTGGCATCATCGTTTGCATCTGCGCTCCGTAAAGCATTCCCATCAGAATCGTTTCGATCACATCATCATAATGATGTCCCAGCGCAATCTTGTTGCAGCCAAGCTCTTTTGCCTTGCTGTACAGATAGCCGCGGCGCATTCTCGCACAGAGATAACACGGTGATTTCTCCACATGAAATACCGCCTCAAATATATTTGACTCAAAAATTGTAATCGGTATATTCAGTCTCCTGGCATTATTCTCGATCACCTTGCGATTCTCCGGACTGTATCCCGGATCCATCACCAGAAATACAACCTCAAACGGGAACTTGTGATGACGCTTCAGCTCCTGAAAAAGCTTCGCCATCAGCATGGAGTCCTTGCCGCCGGAAATGCAGACCGCAATCTTATCGCCCTCCTTCACCAGCTCATAATCATTGATTGCTTTGGTGAACCGGCACCAGATCTTTTTCTTGAAACGTTTGCGGATGCTCTGTTCTACCTCCAGGTAAAACGGCGTCTCCTCCTTCTCATCCTTTTCATTCTCTTCTTCCATCGTACCCATCAGCCATGCCAGATATCCGCCCTTCAGGCTGTATACCATATGCCCCTTCTCCTGCAGAAATCCCGCAGCCTCGAGACTTGTCTCGCCCTTTTTGCAATAGAGCACCGTCTTCCTGCCATCCTCCGGCGGCACCCAGCCGTCTGATATCTGCTGCTCCGGCACATGCTCTGCCCCCGGCAGATGTCCATAGGAAAATGACATTTCATCCCGGACGTCCACCAGACGATACTCGTCCGGACGCCATTTGCGCAATTCCTGTAATGTAATCTCTATATTCTCCATCATCTCTGTAACCTATGCCTTTCCTAACCATATCCCAGCACACTATACCGCAACATGTGCATTTTTTCAATACTGATCACATTCTCCCTCGGAGTGTCTCAATCTGCTGCCGGAGTTCATTGCATCTGTGCCTGTTCTCCTTAATCTGTTCCATCGTCTCCCGCCGCCTTTTGTCGCGACGGTATTCCAGCACAAGAAGTACTGCGAAAACAATCACGATCGGAATATAAGCCACATCCGTGATTTCAACAAAAAATCCCATCCAGTTTTTCATAAATTCCAGAGCAAGAAACCAGCCAACTAACAGCAGATACAGACCATATTTCTGCATGAGCGAACGTTCTCCCAAACTCGTCTGCAGTTCAGCATTCGCCCGCTGATAATTGTAGATCTGCCGCTCCAGCACTAAGATTGCCTCTGTATTTTTATTTTCCGTCTGCACTGTAATTCTCCCTCCTGCAGTCATTCCCACCACTGCTTAGTTCCACAACATCCTTTTGCGGTCATTCTTATATCGCCGTCCTCTTCCATGATATTCCTTCCGCAGGTCTTTTGTACTTTGCAGCTTCATCATTTCCCCTTAAGCTCCTGCGCGACCTCCCCACGGATCTTCTCACCGCCCTGACGATTCCATTCCTTTACAAACTCATCGAAATACGACAACGGCTTCTGCCCGGTAACAATCTCAAGATATACTTTCTTTTCCAGTTCTTCAAGCCGCCACCAGTTGCTCTTCATCGTCTTCGTCTCTCCAAAGAACAGTGACTTCACCTGTCTGGTCTGTCCCTTTCTAAGGACAGAGCATGCCGTCATCCGAGATGCATATGCAGCCCAGTCCTCCCAGGATTTCTGTGCGGAAGTATCCTTCTTCCGGTCAAGATATTTACTGCAGGAAATATAATACGCTCCCTCCAGAAGTCCCAGATCTTCAAGCTTTTTCCTGCCCTGGATCGCATCCTTCAAGGAATCATAGCACCGCATCAGGGCATCCTTGTAATCCACATTGATTGCCAGAGGACGTGCCGTCGGATCTACATTATCCTGATAGTAACGTTCCATTTCACGGACATCTTCTTCGTCATATCTCAGATCGTCAAAAAGCACACTGACAATCTTCATAACGATCTCCGGATGCTTGTACCCCTTGCGGACCACTACATACTTATCGTTTGGATTCTGTGAGGCAAAGGAGGTCTGACCATCTTTGTCCGTCTGGATCAGATACGGCTGCCACTCCGCATTCGGATTCTTCTGCATTGCAGACATCAGCGGATTATTCGGCGACCACCACGGTCCAAAAAAGGATCCACATTTGCCCGACACGATCAGCTCAATAATATTACTGCTCTCCCGCATCAGAAAATTATTGTCTAATGTCCCCTGCTGATACATCTGCCGCAGCTTTCCAAGCGCCGCCTTCGCCTCATTTTGCACGGATCCATACACAACCTCACCGTCTTTGTTGTAGATCCACTGCTTTGGAAATGCCCCGAAGCTTGCAAAAATAATATCGTTCTGATACTCATAGCTGTAACCGCAGCCGCCGGTCAGCTCATCGTCACAAACAAGCCCCACCGTCTCTCCTTTTCCATTGCCACCCGGATCCTTCTGTACGAATTCATGGACAATGTTCTCCACATCCTCCACCGTCTCCGGCGCATCCAGACCCAGCTTGTCCATCCAGTCCTTGCGCAGCCAGCAAAGGCTTGGTCCATCGTCAATATTTGTCTCCGGCAATGCCATCAGCTTACCGTCGAACGTTACATTATCCAGAATCTCACTGCCATAGCTGTTATAAATATCCTTGATCCGGCTGCTGGTACAATCCTCATACACCTGTGTCAGATCCTCAATCAAATCATTGTCCACCAGAAGCTGCAGCATATCCATATCATTGACCACCATCACATCCGGCAGTTCCCTGGACGCGATCGTCATCGACACGGTTTCCTGATAATTATCGTTTTCGCCTGCCTCAAAGACATCCTTATTCTGAATATTCAGCTGTTTCTTCAGATATCTGGTATAACCATTATCCTCGTAGGTATCCCCTTTCGGTAAATTGGAATTGTTCATTCCGGTCATTTTCCCGAGCGTATATATGACCTCCTCCGGGTACCTTCCAAACGGTGTTGTCTCTGCGGTCTTCCATTCCTGTGTATGTTCCGCCGTATCTTTCTTCTCGGTCTGCTGTTTATTGCAGCCGGTCAGAACAAGGCAGCCCGCCAGAGACAACGCGATCATCCTCTTTAATATATTTTTTATCACTATCTCGAAACTCCTAACTTCGCCATAAGTGCTTCCTGCAAAACCTTAGATACATTTAAATGAGACTTTTCAGCCTCCTGATTTAACCAATTCGGAAGGGTCACATTTCGCCTTACCGCTTTATTGTCCAATCTGTTTCGATACACAACCAGATCCACATCTACCAGTGAAAGAATACTCTTCCCTTCTTCTGAAAATGTTCCTTTGGAAATATCTATTTCAGACATAACAGAAGGTTGTTTAACTTTCTTCCCCTCATCCTCCGCAGTGATACAGCTTAGACCTATCGCATCTCTCGCCATCATCATTGCATCAGCCATAGTGCCTTTAGGTTTTCCCTCTTCATTAGCCTCTGTCAATATTCCAAGATCCGGTACCTCAATCAAAATATTTGTATCAACATCTGTAAAAATCACTGGATATGTCACCTTCATATTATCAACCTCCAATAATAATTTATATACTAAGATAATATTCTTATAATCCCCACTTTTTCAATATTGCTTTTGCCAACCGCTCATTAAGTTCTCGGTGTCTCGGAATTTTTTCTTCATCGTCACCTCTTTGATATATATCATGGTTTCCACCATGACGTACAAACTCAAACCCTGCGCTTTCCAGCTTTTTCACTAAATCTCTTTGCTTCATTCACATTCCTCCTCCCTATCTGCTTATATTATACACACTCTTTACACATCGGTCAATTATTAAATGTGTATTATTTACACATTATTTTAATATTAAAACACGATATTACATTTCCCATCATATGGAAATCTGCAATATCGTGTTCATTCATAGAGGCTGTTTATGTTATCATAGTAGTCTTTCCGCAGCTCCGGAAATTCTCTTTACATTTACCCCTTCACCGCTCCGGTCAGTCCGTCTGTGTAACAACGCTGCATAAACAGGAACAATACAGCAATTGGGATGGATACACAAACCGCACCGGCGGCAAACCGGGTATACCACTGGTAAATGTTTTCCTTTTCCAGCATGTTCCAAAGTCCGATCGCCACGGTGTAATACTTGGCATCCGTACCGATGATGACCTTCGCCAGCACGAAGTCGATCCATGGAGCGATAAACGAGGTCAGCACCGTATACACAATAATGGACTTTGATAATGGAATCGTGATCCGCCGGAACACATTCCATTTCGTGGCTCCGTCAATATACGCTGCCTCATCGATGCTGCGCGGGATCGTATCGAAAAATCCCTTCGCCACATAGAACTGCAGGATACCGGAGCCTCCGGCATACACAAGCACAAGCGATACAAGCTTTAAGACGCCCTGCGTCATGCCGATTCCCTTTAAAATATAGTAAATTGCGATCATTGCCATAAATCCCGGAAACATTCCAAGAACCAATGCCACATTCAGGAGGAGCTTTCTGGACTTAAAGCGGAGCCTTGAAGTCACATAAGCAATTGATACAATGAAAAACGTAGACAAAATACAGGAAAAGATCGCAACCACCAGCGTATTCAAAAACCACTGTGGAAAATTAAATACATCTGTGTCCGTAAAAAGGGACACATAGTTATTGAGTGTCAGCTTATCCGGAAAGAAAGTGCTGGAGTAGGAGCCCTTTCCTGCCCGGAAGGATGTCATGATCACCCAGAACAGAGGAAAAATCCAGATCAATGCCAGAATGGTCAGACACGCATGCACTATAAAATTCGTAAATTTCTTTCGAATGCGGTACTTATTCATTATTGGAATCCCTCCTCATTCTTTAATGCCCCTGTCTTGTGGTACGCCCACAGGGAGAATACAGCCGACAGTATAAATACCATGATCGAGATAACCGCAGCATAATTGTAATCCTTAAAGTCCATGGTCAGCTTATACAGCCAGGTCACTAAAAGATCGGTCTTACCGGCGGTTCCGTTGTTGTAGCTTAGTGCTGCCGGAGCACCCTTTGTCAACAGATAAATGACATTAAAGTTATTGATGTTTCCGATAAACTGTGTGATCAGGTATGGCGTTGTCACAAACAGCATATACGGAAGTGTGATCTTGAAAAACTGGACCACCGCATTGGCACCATCCACTCTGGCAGCCTCATAAAGATCTGCCGGAATATTCTGAAGGATACCGGTCACCTGAAGCATTGTATACGGAACACCGACCCACAGGTTTACCACAATGATCGTAATTCTTGCCCAGGTAACGTCGGTCCAGAAAGGAAGACTTTTCTGGATCAGCCCAAGCTGTTTGAGAAGAACATTGATCGAACCCTCCGGCTGCAGCATGGTTCTGATGACCAGAAGTGATACAAACTGAGGAATTGCAATGGACAATACAAAGATAAATCTCCACATACTCTTCCACTTTGTGTCTTGACGATTGATCACAATGGCGAGGATCATTCCCAGTATGTAATTCAAAAATGTTGCAAAAACCGCCCAGACGATCGTCCAGCCAAGCACATGCCAGAATGCTGTTCCAAGTCCGCTGGAGCTGTCTAAAAGTTTTCCAAAGTTGCTGAAACCAACCCAGTCAAATAATTTTCCGGGTGGCTGATGATTTCTGTCGTAATTTGTAAATGCGATCGACGCCATAAATACAAGCGGAAGTATTGTAAACGCAATAATACAGACGATTGGTCCGGCAAGCAGTGTCTTATGCAGGTTCTGATCAAGCAGAGCCGCCAGATCCTGGCGAAAATTCGGAACTGCTTTGCCTTCCTGCTGTAAAAGCTGTGCCTGATATGCCGATTTCAGAGAGGATCTCCACAAAAGCACAAATGCGATGACTGCAATGATCGCCAAAATTCCATAAAGCAGTATCAGCATGGAATTATCACCGGAAGTATACTCATACACCTGTGCCGCTTCATTAAATACTTCCCCGCCTTCATTAGTGCCAAGCGTCGTAAGACCGCCAAGCAGTCCAACTCCACTCACAACCATAAAGGCAATAAACAGAATCTCTGCTGCCAGATATAACAGACCCTTGACGATCTGCTTTCTGCATATATTGCCGGCCCCCATGATAACCGCACTGAGACGGGTAAATATATCCCCATGCCTCAGTGCATTTTTCACGGAAATGACCTTTGCATGATCCATCATATTTGCCATAGGACATTTCTCCTTTATCCCTTACTAATCCTCCGACCGCTTTTTACTGCAGCACGGATATTACCGGAAATGTGATCTTTACAGACCGTTGCTCAGAATACCCTTTACCATTTCCTTTGTCTTCTTCTCTGCATTTGCCTCTGTTACATCGCCCTGAACGATTTCTTTACCCATCGTCTCTGCCGGTGTCCAGTAGCTTCCCATCTCAGAGAGAAGTGGCTGTACAACTGCCGCATTGGCAATCTCATTTGCCTGTGCCTTGATCACAATATCCTTTGTTACAGCAGAATCAGCTGCAAGTGTTTTATTGATCGGAGCAATTCCTCTTGATTCAAAACGGATCTTCTGACACTCTTCGCCTGCAAGGTAACGTGCAAGTGCAACTGCCACATCCTGATTCTCGCATTTCGGGTTCACACCAATTGCCTTACTTCCGGCGAAGGACTTCATCTGACCTTCCTGTCCGTTAATTGTCACAGTTGGAAGCTGTACAGCTGCAAAATTCTTTCCAAGTGCTTCCTTAATTGCCTTTGCATCCCAGGAACCACTACAGTATGCTCCCAGCTTGCCGTCCTTAAATTTCGCAATACTGCTTCCGTCCTTCTCACAGGAGAACTTCTTGTTCTTTGCAAGATTTACCATGTACTTTGTTGCTGCCACACCGGCGTCGCTGTCCCAGTCGCAGCCTGCAGATGCGTCAGTTCCGTCTCCGAAGAGTGTGCCGCCTGCAGCATAGTAGAACGCTTCAATGTACCAGCTGTTGTCCAGTGGGAATGCAAAGTTTGTAACGCCATTTCCAAGATCCTTGGACATCATCTTATCGAGAGATTTTACCTCGTCCTCGCTGAACTTGCTCTTGTCATAGTACATGAACCATGTATTTGATGTGTACGGAATTCCGTACACACTGCCATCATATATTACGGAGTCGATCATTGCCTTTTCGTTGTTCTCGTTGATCTCATCAACTGTCGTTCCTCCAAGCTTTGAAAGAGCACCTGCTTCAACTAATGTTGGAATCTGGTCATTTGCGTACATATAAACATCCGCTGCCGCATCCACATCCTTTGTCACAACGTCCTTGGCATCTCCCTCGGAGCATACGCCATACTCAAATGTAATATTCCACTCCGGATGCTCTTCATTAAAGGAATCACACATTGCCTTCAGGATACCATCTTTGTAGCCCTTCATTTTTGCCTGATCCTCCTGCGGTCCCCATACCGTCAGTTTCACATCCTTTGTCTCTGTCTTGGCACTGCTTCCGGCATCAGCCGAGCTTGCCTTGTCTCCTGTTGAAGATGTTTTACCACACCCGGTAAAAACCGATGTAACCATTGCTGTTGTCAGCAATAACGCACATAATTTTTTCGCTCTCATAACGAATTCCTCCTCATTCTTTTTCCATGCAGCAGGTTCATTCCTGCTGTATTTATGTGATAAATTCATTATAAAAGCTGGCAAGTTTTGGGTAAATATAAGGTATTTTAGAAACATACAAGATTTTCGTGTTATATGTTGTTTTATGAATTCATGACATGATACATATACACGTCTTCCAGATCAATACTGTCCTTGACCGGCAAAGCCTCCTCCGGCAGTTCATCCCCCACGATGCGCACACGAAGTCCCTCCCGTCTCTGATAAACATTTCCGACACAGTATTTTGTCTGAAGCTGCTCCAGATCCTCCAGCTTACACGGCAGCTCGCCCACCTTTCCCTGCATGCCGTCGATCAGCTCCATCGGCGTCCCCGTTTTACAGATCCTTCCGTCCCGGATCATGATCACATCCTTCGCAATACATTCAATATCGCTCACAACATGCGTGGCAAAAAGCACGATCATTTTCTGCGCCACCGTGGCAATATAATTCCGGATATTGATACGCTCACTTGGATCCAGTCCCGCCGTCGGCTCATCAAGGATCAGAATGCGAGGCTCTCCCAGAAGTGCCTGCGCCAGCAGAACACGCTGCTTCATACCGCCGGAAAAGCCACCCACCTTTTTGCGGCGGACCTCCCACAAATTTACCACCTTCAAAAGCTCCGCAATCTGCTCCCTCGCCCGGGCAGGTGCGATCCCCTTGACTGCCGCCATATATTTTAAGAACTCCTCCGCCGTATAATTATCATACAGTCTCTGCTGCTGTGGCATATATCCGAGAAGCTCCCTGTACTTTGCTCCCAGCGACGTGATCTCATAATCGTTGTACAGAACCTCCCCCTTGTCCCGCTCAATGCTGTCCGTCAATATATTGATCAGCGTGCTTTTGCCCGCTCCGTTCGGTCCAAGCAGTGCATGCACGCCCGCATCCAGCGTAAGACTCACATCGTCCAGTGCTGTTTTATCTCCAAACCGTTTTGTCAGATGAGATATCCTGATCTCCATATGCTTACACACCTTTCCTCTAAAATATATTTCCCAGAAGCAGCGGATTTAACAAAATATAACGCAGAATCTGCACTCCACTCAGATACAAAACCAGCGGCACTGCAAATACAGCAGCCGAATATACCATTGTCATGATGAAGCTTTTGGCGCGCCGGCAGATCAGATAAATGCAGACCATCAACAGCAAAAGACCAATGTAACGCATCGCCAAGATCAAGATCAGATAATCCGCCACCGTCAGTCCCGACAGCTTCATCGGAATATGGGACATGCAGGCAACCGAGCAGTTCCAGCCCTTCGTCCCGAATGCACTTAATATACGATAAAGTTCGCTGCCGTACACCATTGCGAAGATCACAGTAACAAGTCCGGCGCCGATCCACAGCTTCGCACTTCGCAGATCCTTCCTCCCGAGAGGTGTCGTTTTCAGCAGCCGCATCATTCCCGTGTTATACTCGATCGAATAGATGCCTGCCACCGCCAGGATCACCATAAGCACACTCTCCAGCGCCAGCAGTGCATCCCGTTTCCATGCCTCCTCATAACCGGTCAGCTGCTCATAGCCTCTCTCATAATAAAGACCGCCGCCCGGTATGCTGTAGCTGTAGTTTAAATGACTGAGCAGTGACATAAATCCTTTCGTCTTATTTCGTTCCTTGGTGTATCCATACTCGATCCGTGACCGAACCGCCTTCGAGGAGGACTGATGCTTTTCATCGTGAATCTTTTTGTCCATCTCAAGCCGTTCCTGCTGCCATTCCCGAATCTTTGCCGCCGATGCCTTTGTATACGGTCCGGACACCTGATCGACATATTGCTTATAATAGACATCCGAGTCGTCATTATACAGCATGGTAACCGGCTTATAATTCCACAGAATCAAAACCGCAAATCCTGCGACAAACAGAAGCATATGTTGATAATGCAGTATCTTTTTTGTTTCCCCGTAAAATAAACGATAACTGCGAATCTTTCTCTGCCGTTTCCCCTTTGGCAGAATGCGATGTCCGGCACGGGACGTGATCTTCTGCTCACTAAAGATTAACACGGTTGCCGCAAGCAAGAGTGCTCCCGCGATCACACAGACAACAATACTGACGGTAATATAACTGACCGGAAAACCGTACAGACCAATATTCCGATATACTGCCATCATATCCCCCGTATGCAGAAATCCCATGATATTAACATACTTAAAAACCGACAGCCAGCTGTTCTCCGGTATCCCCCAATACAACACACTGCTTATCCCAAGGACCCCTGCAAAGCTGACAAACAGCTTCTGTGTGTTTCCGCAGACCGTCATCAGAAACAGGATCACAAGCATCACCAGAAAATACGCCAGAAGCTTCAGTCCCAAAAACAGGACAATGCTCTGTCCAAGCTCCGCCTTCACGCCGGTGCCGATAAAGCCGCTTACGGACTGCAAACATGCATGCAGATCCCCCAATCCGTAAAGTCTCCACGCCACCAGTATATTTTCCAGATATAAGAGCAAAAGCACCTCCGCCGTGAACATCATCAGCGCCACTGCCTTTTGAAGGATAAATGGTCCTCTTCCCCGTTTCATTGTGCGGATAAAGACATATTCTCCCCGCTCCTTCTCCTGCATAAAGCTGATTGCTGCCGCCGCAAAAAGGACCATCAGCCCGGCGATATCCGTTTGAAAGAACAGAAAGATAATATGCCAGCCTCTGGAAGGCACAACCGCCAGCGTTTCCCCCCGAAACCTGCGCAGCTTCTCCATTACCTTTGCGGCGTCCTTCCTGTCATATTTGCTGGTCTTTCGAAATGCGTCAAACACTTCACTTTGCGAATAGTCCTGCTCTCTCGCATCCAGATAATCATCATAGCTGCCGGCATGGGAAGTCTCATCCTGCAGTTCACTGTAACCAATGCGACGCAGATAATCCACATTCTGGTTATTCGACTTTTTCTCCAGATAACGCTTTGCCTTTTCCGGCTGCATATTCTTTATCTCACGGTACACACTGCGATAGCAGGATACGGTTGCCTCCGTCCATCTATCACGACCGTATTCACTCCGCAGGATCAGGAACAGATTTAACAAAAGTCCCGCCACCACAAATGCAGCTACCGTTCTTTTTTTCCACAGCTTTTTATGTTCTCTCCACATACCGGACGACTCCTTACTTCCATGCGTTGATCTGTTTTGCGACCTCAGAACAGAACTTATTTATCTTCCGCATCGAAATTCTGCCCATCAGACCGTCATACTCATCATCAAAGTTCTTCGCCTGCCAGATATCTTCCCCCTTCTGCAGTGCCGGTATATATACCTCAAGGTCGCCCTCATATCCGTCCGTATCCGGCTGGAAGCCAATCAGCGGAGATGCCGCAGCATTGTAGGACTGCAGATATTTCTTACGATGTGTCGCAGACTCCACATCCGTGTCAAGTTGTGTCGCTGCGATCTGATTTCCAAAATCCGTTCTTCTCCAGATCACACTTAATGCATAATCCTTTGAATAATCACAGACTACATTATTTTTCACCTGATAATTTCCCTTCCGGATATCATACAGCATCAGATCCGCGATCGTCTGATCCGTGTATGCCAGCATCAGAAATGTCTCTGCCTGATCCTTGCAGTTAGACGCAGCCGCCACACCGGTAGACATATTACAATTTGAAAATACAATGTGCTTTGGACGTACCACATAAGCCGACTGCTTCTTTATTTCCTCACTGCATGGACCGTATCCGATCGTTACCAGCCAGTCTCCCTTTTTCAGTGCCGTCTCTATTTTCTTAACATTCTTATTCGTATTTTCCTGATCGTAAAGTTTGTTTTTTTCTGAGAGCCATCCCTTCTTATACCATTCATTAAATGTCTGATATACGGCACGAACACTCTTATCTTCATACCACAGGGAAGGCTTTTTGCTGTTGCGGTTCAGCGCAAGACCGAGGCAGTAATCACTGTCCGTAAAATCGGACAGGTTTCCTCCCGCCAAATTGGATTGCAGGATCACCGGATATTTCACGCTCTTTACATTTGCATTGGTAAGGATCTTTCCGACCTTTTCCAGCGTATCTGCATCGCCGGCTGATGCTTTATTTTTCAATTTATTGCTGTAAGCAATATAGATTCCTTCATAAGTCTGATTCGAATTTGGGACAGAATAAATCTCGCGGTTAACCTCAACCTTTTTCCAGTCAAGCTTGCTAAACTGTGCCTTCAGCTTCTTTCCATCGGCCGACAAAAACGAGGTCAATGGTTCAAAATAACCGGACTTCAATGTTGCTGCCGCCTGATTATCCGTTGCATGGTTTGCCGGTGCCTGCAGAATATCAATCTCCGGATGCTGCTTTGCAATATTGTCAATATCCGAATCCTGTACATTTGTGAAAGCAACCTTAAAATCATACCCCTTTTTCTTTAAATAACTGTTGATCTCCTTAACGGCTTCATCCGATGGCAGATTATTATCATTCACACCCCAGATCACCGTATCGTCCGGATCAATATTTTCTTTATTCTGATCTGCTGCCGCCTCTTCCTTTGATTTCTCCGGGAACTGATATTTTCCCTTTTCCAGCTCCTTGATTGGAATCGCACAGCGTTCCATATGATCATCGCTCCAGAATAGATCCCCATAAATATAATCTCCTGCAACACCCTGCGGATGACAGTCTACAGCCGGAGACGCAATACACGTCTTCTTCGTTGTTTTTCTGTCATAACGATACCAGTCATACTTTTCCCTCTTTTTATTCCATACCACATAAAAAATGCTGTTTTCTGTTGTTACAACTCCCCGATATCCACTGTCACATTCCCTGTGCTTTTCCGTTGCAGGAGAACTGTAGATATGATAACTGTCGCCAGTCGGCAGATTCGTTGCAAGCAAATTTCCGGAATAATCCTGATCATAACACCAGTTTCCGTAAAACGTATTACTGTGATTGCCATCCTGCGGAATGATAGTGTACAGCGATACATCCGACAAAGAAAAATCGCCCCGCATCAAATGCGAATGTTTACTCATATACTTGATCCGGTTTTTATCCGTCATTTTATTATATTTCTTTGGATCAAATCCTGAATCATAGTAAGTATAGTATGCCCATACCCTTTCTGTTCCCATAGACATTGTAGAAATGGTCGGACATGCATTTTTTCCTAACATGCCATCCTCCGAAGATCCTTCCTTCAGATAAATACACTGATAGCTCCAGTCGTTCATATTGATAACATACAGACCGCTCTTCTGGTCAAAGGATCCATATTCAACATATTTTCCCTTTTTGGTATAACGGCCATACTCTATAAATCCGACCACCATATGCATGCCATCGCACAGCATCCCCTGAATGATCATTCCTGTATTTTCTTTTCCCTTGAGAGACAAAATCTTTTTCTGATTGCCACCCGTCAGATCCTGTTTCCAGATTTCCATCGGCGTATTTTCTCCCAGTGGATCCGCCGGTATGTAATAAAGTCTCTCTCCACTCGGAACAAATGCTGCGACATGGTTAAAATCAGCCTCACAGCCGGATGGTTTCATGCTGTCCATTTTATGCTCGCAGTTTGTCTTTGTACATACGATCGACTCCTTACCGCTTGCCGCATCCAGATAATACAGAGCACCGTTATCCGAGCTGTAATACATACCACAACTTCCGTACGCCTCTCCCATAATATAAGTCGACAGCCCACTAAAACTGTGCTGACTTTCCGACGAATCGTTTTCTTTCCCTGTACCGGTCTGTTTCGTGGACCGCTTTGTCCGACGATCCGGCATATTCTGCACCACAACTGCCCCCAGCAGAAATACAAGGCACAGAACAACCGCTGCTATAATTCCCTTTTTCACGTTCGATCTTTTCATGAAATCCCTCCTCTGATATATTCAACGAAACATTTCATATATCAATTTATCGTAATTTCATGATAGCATGGAATCGCCGGCAAAGGGATTAAGAATTCCTTACGTTTTGAAAGGGCTTTCCGCCCATGTAATTCAAAATTAGCAGTTGCTAATTTTTTCATTTCATCCTATAATTTTGATGCAGGATTGCGAAGATCACATAGCAGTCCATGGCATCAGCTTAGGGACAGATACCTTTGCCCCTACATCACAATATAGAAAAGAGAGGTTACGAGATGCCTGTTTTTGATTTTAACCAGGAAAAGAAAGATGCCGTAAAGGCAGAGAAGACATACGAGTTAGTATACTCCAGCGAAAGAGTGCCGGATGCTTCCCATCCGATCATGCTTTTAGACAATGGAGAGGAGAAGCTCTCACATCATGCTTCCGGTATGTTTACCGCTCCCACCAAGGGAACCGCATTTGTCTGTGACGAAGAGAAGACATCGCATGACATTCTTCAGATCGATGCACGTTTTGAGAAGCTGGTCAAATGGCTCGGTGAGAATCATATCATGGTGAAGCTTTCCGGTGCCAGCACCGATAAAGGTTATGCCGTTTATAAAATTTACGAAACCGGTGTGGCAATGAGAGGAACAAAGCTTTCCGGCGAGAATGGATTCCTGCAGTTTATGATCGAGCGCCTTTTGCAGAGCGATGCTCCGTCCAAGGAGGTTGTTGATTTCGATCAGATCGAGGATTCGGATGATATGAAGCTGACAAGCATCCAGAGCATCACCGATTATCTGATGTGCGCAGGAAGCACACTGCCGGACAATATCCGTCTCTGGGCGAGACGTAATCTTGCCGTAGCCAAGTCTACCGAGGTGACACCGGAGGAACGACGCCACGCACAGCGCGCACTTTCGATCATGTTAAATATCCAGTGGAAGAATACGGATTTCCAGCCGATCGATCCGGTCGAGGCTAGAAGAATCCTGGATGAAGAGTTGTACGGACTTGACAACGTAAAGCAGCGTATCATTGAAACGATCATTCAGATCAACCGTACCCATACACTGCCGGCATACGGTATCCTTCTGATCGGTCCTGCCGGTACCGGTAAATCCCAGATTGCCTATGCCGTGGCAAAGATCCTGAAAATGTCCTGGACGACACTGGAGATGAGTTCGATCAACGATCCGGAGCAGCTTACCGGAAGCTCCCGAATTTACGCAAATGCAAAGCCCGGTCTGATCATGGAAGCATTTGCGAATGCAGAAAGCTCCAACCTCTTGTTTATCATTAACGAGCTTGACAAGGCATCTGCCGGCAAAGGCAACGGAAATCCGGCGGACGTACTGCTGACTCTTTTGGACAATCTCGGATTTACGGACAATTACATCGAATGTAATATTCCGACAACAGGTGTTTATCCGATTGCAACCGCCAACGACAAGGACGCGATCAGCGCACCTCTGATGTCGCGTTTTGCCGTGATCGAGCTGCCGGACTACAGCCTGGAAGAGAAGCGTGTGATCTTCACACGTTTTGCAATGCCAAAGGTATTAAAGAGAATCGGACTTCGCAGCGAGGAGATCGTGATCACCGATGAGGCATTAGATGAAGTAATGGAGATTTTCAAGGATACCTCCGGCATCCGCGATATCGAGCAGGCGGCAGAACACATTGCTGCAAACGCACTGTACCGTATCGAGGCAGAGAAGATGGTCTGCGTCACCTATACGGCGGAAATGATCCGCGAGCTTTTGAAGTAAGTCATTATTTAAGGTAAAAAATACAGCTCAGATTTTTAAGAAATCTGAGCTGTTTATTTTTCTGAAAATATTCAACAGATAATTATTTCGTCTTATCCTTCTTTAACTCGTTCATTCTCATTGCACGAACCTTCAGTGGAAGACCCCACAATGTGATGAATCCCTCTGCATCATGATGATCATACATATCACCTGTTGTGAAGGATGCCAGTGACTCACTGTAAAGAGAATATGGAGAAGTTGTTCCGTTCTTGATGATATTGCCCTTGTAGAGACGAAGCTTAACTTCACCTGTCACATACTGCTGAGTAACATCTACAAATGCGGAGATTGCTTCACGAACCGGTGTAAACCACTTTCCTTCGTATACAATGCTTGCAAGCTTGCTGCCAAGCTCCAGCTTAAGTGCGATCGTATCACGGTCAAGAACAAGCTCCTCAAGCTGCTGATGAGCCTCCATAAGAATAGTTCCACCCGGAGTCTCATATACACCACGGCTCTTCATACCAACAACACGGTTCTCAACGATATCAACAATACCGATACCATGCTTTCCACCGATCGTATTCAGCTCACGGATGATGTCAGCAACCTTCATCTTCTTGCCGTTCAGAGCGGTAGGAACACCCTTCTCAAAGGAAATAGAAAGCTCTACATCCTCATCCGGCGCCTTCTCCGGTGTAACGCCAAGAACAAGCATATGATCATAGTTTGGTGCCTGAGCAGGATCCTCAAGTTCAAGTCCCTCATGGCTGATATGCCAGATATTTCTGTCACGGCTGTAAGACTGATCTGTTCCGAACGGAAGATCAATGCCGTGTGCCTTACAATACTCAATCTCTGCCTCACGGGAATCCATACCCCATCTGTCATCACGCCATGGAGCGATTACCTTGATATCCGGAGCGAGTGCCTTGATACCAAGCTCGAAACGAATCTGATCGTTACCCTTACCGGTTGCACCGTGGCAGATTGCAACAGCATTTTCCTTGCGGGCGATCTCTACCAGCTTTGCAGCGATCGTAGGTCTTGCCATAGCAGTTCCCATGAGATATTTATGTTCGTAAACAGCACCAGCCTGTACACAAGGCATGATGTAGTTCTCGCAAAGATCATCAACAACATCTTCAATATAAAGCTTGGATGCTCCGGAAAGCTTTGCACGCTCCTCTAATCCATCGAGCTCCTCACCCTGTCCACAGTCGATACAGCAGCAAACAACCTCATAGCCGTATGTTTCCTTTAACCATGGAATAACTGCAGTTGTGTCAAGTCCGCCTGAGTAGGCTAAAATAACCTTATCCATCTTTTTCTCCTCTTTTCTTTTATTGTGAACACCTGGTTCCAACTTATAATAATATCAAATCTATAATAGCGTATATGCCATAAAATGACAAGATTTGATTTTAGGATGTTCCATCCGCAGGATCATTTGATTTCTGTGGAATATTTATCGTACACCTTGTTCCTTTTCCCACTTCACTCTCGATCCGCAGACAATATTCCTCCCCATAATACAAACGGATCCTCTGATTGACATTCCGCACACCGTATCCCTTTGTCTTAAATTCCAGAATTGAGGATAATATCTCCGGCTCAATTCCAACGCCGTTATCCTCCACCGTCAGGTAAATATTTTCGGCATCTTTCCGTCCGATGATCTTAATATAACCTCTGCCGTCCTCCTTCAGGTCAATACCGTGATCGATCGCATTTTCCACAAGCGGCTGCAGCAAAAGGTTCAGAGTCTGGTATGGCAGAATCTCCTCATCAATGTCCATGATCACATCAAAATCATTATCGTGCATGCAAAGCTGGATCTCCAGATACGACTTCATGTTCTCAATTTCCTTCTCAATTGTCAGAACATTCTTGCCACGGTTGAGCGATGTCCGGTAAAACGAAGAAAGCGCCAGCGTGATCTTACTGATATCCTGCTGCCCTGCTTCGAGCGCCTTCCAGTTGATCAGAGAAAGCGAATTATACAGGAAATGCGGATTGATCTGCGCCTGAAGTGCTGTCATTTCCGACTTTCTCTGCGTCAGCTTACTCTCATACACCTCATGGATCAGCCGGTTGATTTCTCCGAGCATGCTTCCGAAGCCACGGATCAGACTGCCGACCTCATCTCCGGCATCGCTGGTAACCATCAGCTCCATATTGCCTTCCTCAACCGCCTGCATATTGTCACGCAGACGTTTGATATCGCGCACCACGAACCGCGAAAATGCCAGGGATGCCACCACCGATGTGATGATACATACCGCGATAATTCCCATGACAAGCACAAGCAACGTCTGAATCTCTCTCGCCATCATTTTCTGCGGCTGATAGACAATGATCTTCCAGTCATCCACCCCCGCATCTGCGGAAACGATCAGATAATTGCTTTTCTTTCCGTTCTCCTGCGCCTCCATTTTCTTTTTCAGAGCAGGAAAAGATAATCTCTTTTCTTGCGATTTCTTTGCTGTCGTTTTTGTATTATTTTTCGAAGCCGTATTCTCCGAAAAGGTATCCTTCTCAAATAACACATTTCCCTTCTTATCAACAATATAAAGGCCGTAGCTGTCTCTTGAAATATCATCAAAGCCCGCAAATAACGAATCATAATTCACATCCAGATACAGGATTCCCTTCTGCTTATTCTGCTCCATGATTGGCATGGTTCTCGCCGAAAACGATGTTTTCTTCTCTGCATCGATGATCCATTTTACCTTCTGGCTCAGAGAAGACTCATTTTGTCTGTACCATTTTTCACCCTCGATCGTCTGCAGCGAATCCACCATTGTATCATGCTTTACAATATTTTTATCCAGATAGATTGTGATCTGATTGATATTCGGATTAAAATATTTCAAAGAAGAAAGCACCGGATCTACCGTTGCCGTGTACTGCTCATACATGGAAAATATATTGTCATAATCACCGATCAGCACATCGGAAATCGGCTGGTTAAACGCAATATAATCGGACAGATTATTATAAACAAGAATCTGTGACTTTAACTGCGATGCCCCCTGCGACACCGAATCCTCAATGTTACGGTGCTCCCTCTCCATCAACGTTTTTCTCTCCTGTCCGGACGCAAAGAGTCCCAAAAGAAGGATAGGTATCGTTCCGATACAGATATATATGATCATTATTTTCTTTTGTATTTTGGCATTTTTAAACCATTGACCGATCCTGTGTTTCATAGATTTCCCCGTTCTGGTGCCATCTCGCATGACATTGTTTATTTTACTGATTTCTATAAATTTATAGCTGATTTAACCTTGTATTAATTTACTAATTGCTGTTGGTGATTTAACCCTGCACAATTTTATTTTTCTCTTAACAATTATCTCTGCGCAGTTTTACTGATTCCTGTATTTCTGTGGACTTACCCCATAATACTCGCGGAAGCTCTGACAGAAATACGACACATTCGGATACCCCACAGCATAGCTGATGTTGACAATCTTGTTATGTGTCTGCTCCAGCATTTCCTTCGCTTTTTCCATGCGCAGCGCCTTGATAAACTTACTAAGATTCTGCCCCGTCTCCTTCTTAAAAATATGACTCAGATAGCTTGGTGCCAGAAATACCTGCTCCGCCAGCATATCCACGGAAAGCTCCTCATCGTAATGTGCATAAATATACTGCTTCACCGTCTCAATCTCCCGATGCTCCATCTGCGGATTGATAGCAAAGCTCTGTTCCAAAAGACGGATACCCTCATTAAGAAGCTCTGTGACCTCCTGAAAATCATTCGTACGATACAGCCGGTCAATCTCCTGATTCAGTCCCACCGATTTCTCCTGCGGTAGAATTTCATAAATATCCTTCAATAAATTAGAAAAGATAAATTTCACATACATCTGTGAAAAATTCTTTTTGCTCTGATACTTCTCACACAGACTTTCAAAATGACGGCGAAGTCCCACCATATCCTTCACCTTGATATCCTGACGGATCTGCTTCATCAAAGTGTCATCATCAATCTCCGAAAGATTGGCTTCTGACTGCTCCTCCTCACAAAATACCCGGTCCTGCGGTGCATAAAATTTATTCTCCATGAGAAGTTCCAGACGTTCCATCTCCTCTGCCAGTCTGACAGGATGTTCAAACTCTCTGCTCACGGCAATATAGCACCTCTCCCCATACTTCTTCTCAATAGTATCCTGCAGCTTCTGCGCCATCTCCCGTCTCGCCTCGATCTCAATAGAACGCTCCAGAAGTATGATTCCCTGCTGTGGATTCATATTCAGATAAAGGAATGGCTCATTCATTTCTTCGCGCAGATTTTCCAGAAAATCGAGTCCGGTCCGCCCGAAAAATTCCCGGTCAAATTCCAGCAACATCATATTCTGAAAATCCTGCACATATTCCAGGCTGCCCATATCTCCCAGACTTTTCGCCAAATCCTCCGGTGCCGCCCCATTCAAAAGCGATAATATCACATGCTCCTTCACAAAATTTCGGTTCTTCTCCTTGCGCTCGTCCTCCAGCCGTTCTCCCTCAATTTCCTGCAGAACTTTTTCCATGGTACTGCGAAACTCTTCCGGATCCACCGGCTTTAAAATATAGCTGTTTACGCCGGACTTCATCGCCTTCCTGGCATACTCAAACTCGCCATATCCACTGAAGATCACCATCTTCGTCTGTGGATACTTCTCCACCACGTTCTCTGCCAGCGTAAGACCGTCCATAAAAGGCATTTTAATATCTGTAAGCAGAATATCCGCCGGCTCCTCCTCAAGGGCTTCCAACGCTTTCACACCGTTCACAGCCTCCCGGATCTGCGCCTCCATATGAAGCTGCTTCAACAAAAACTTTATTCCATTTCTCTCTATCTTTTCATCATCAACGATCAATATCCGAATCATAGCCAACCTCATTTCCGCAATATCTGCTTCTGTCCTTCTCTAGTTTACCACACACTCTCCCGAAACCCAAACACAAACTTTCTCTAAGTCCATAAAATGCGAAATAACCCCCTCCCGGCATTTCTGCCGGAAGAGAGTACATTATTTCTTTTATTATTTTAATCACTTCTATTTTAGTTATACGAAGTCCCTTTTTTAGAACTTTGTTATTCCTTTTTATCCCTTGCTCCCTGAATTTTCTTCTTTCATGATCTCGATTTTCTATTCTTATACTTTGCTTTCCGGAAGCTCTTTCTTAATCTCGATTTTCTATTCTTATACTTTGCTTTCCGGAAGCTCTTTCTTGATCTCGATTTTCTATTCTTATACTTTGCTTTCCGGAAGCTCTTTCTTAATCTCGATTTTCTACTATTACACTTTGCTTTCTGCAAAGTCCGTCTTTTGGGACTCTTTTTTCCTTGTTTCCACTTTACTTTTACAAAGTCCCCGTCTTCCAGATCTCCTTTTCATACTGTGCAATTGTACGATCTGATGAGAAGAATCCTGCCTTTGCGATATTTACCAGCATCTTCTCCGCCCATGCCATACGGTCATTATATTCCTGATATGCCCGCTCTCTTGTCGCAATATAATCCTCAAAATCAGGGAAAGTCATGAACCAGTCTTTATTTAACAGCTCATTATACAGACGCGTCAGATGTTCTTTATCTCCTACTGCCATCATTTCTTCTCCGACAATAAAATCAACAGCCTCCTTTAACTTCGCATCCTTTTCATAATAATCCTTTGACACATAGCTTCCATCCGCATATCTCTGAATGACCGTCTCACTGTCCTCACCGAAAATATAAATATTTTCCTTTCCGACAAGCTCTGCAATCTCCACATTTGCGCCATCCATGGTTCCCAGCGTCAGTGCACCGTTCAGCATAAACTTCATATTACCTGTACCGCTCGCCTCTTTCGACGCAAGCGAAATCTGCTCAGAAATATCACACGCCGGAATGAGCTGTGCCGCTTTGCTCACATTATAATTCTCCACCATCACCACACGGAGATGCTGACTAACCTGCTCATCACTATTGATCAGCTCTTGCAGGCACAGGATCAGATGAATGATATCCTTTGCGATCACATACGCCGGAGCTGCCTTTGCTCCGAAGATCACGGTAACCGGCTTCTCCGGGATCACGCCACGCTTGATCTCCAAATATTTATGGATAATATATAATGCATTTAACTGCTGACGCTTATATTCATGAAGACGCTTCACCTGAATATCATAGATGGAGTTTTCGTCGATCTCCACGCCCTGTGTCCGAAGCAAATATTCCTTCAACTGTTTCTTTTTCTCTGCCTTTACCGCAAGCAGACTCTCCAGCACCTTCGTATCCTTCTGATAAGAAAGCAGTTTTTTAAGCTCCATCGCATCCTTTTTGAAACCGCTGCCGATCAGCCCCTCGATCCATGAAGCAAGCTCCTCATTGCAATGAAGCAGCCAGCGGCGGAATGTAATACCATTCGTCTTATTATTAAATTTCTCCGGATAAATCTCATAAAACGGCTTCAATTCACTGTTCTTCAAAATCTCCGTATGCAGATACGCCACACCGTTTATACTATATCCATAGTGCATATCTATGTGTGCCATATGAACACGATTTTCCTTGTCTATAATTGCTACCGCCTCATCCGGATATTTCTTTTTCGCCTCATTATCCAGAATATGTATGATTGGAAGAAGCTGCGGTACAACCTTTTTCAGATAATCAACCGGCCATTTTTCCAACGCCTCGGCAAGGATCGTGTGATTCGTGTAGGCACATGTCTTCGCAACGATCTCCATTGCCTCCTCAATGCAGATACCACGGATCAGAAGTAGTCTTATCAGCTCCGGGATCACCATTGTCGGATGTGTATCATTAATCTGGATTGCCGCATACTCCGGCAGATCATGGAGATTGCAGCCTCTCGCCTCACACTCCTCCAGGATGAGCTGTACTCCCGCTGATACCATAAAATACTGCTGGTAAATTCTAAGAAGCTGTCCCTTCTCATCGCTGTCATCCGGGTACAGGAACAATGTCAGATTACGCTCGATATCCTCTTTATCAAAAGAAATTCCATCCTCGGTAATCTTCTCCTCCACACTGTCAATATCAAACAAATGAAGCTGATTTGTTCTGTTCTCATAGCCTGTGACCGCAATATCGTACAGAGACGCTTTCACAACATGATCACGAAATTCTACGGTATAGCTTTTCTCTCTTTTGGTCAGCCAGCTCTCCTTCTCAATCCATGGATTCGGATACTCCTTCTGCAGATTCTTCTCAAATGCCTGTCTGAAAAGTCCCAGATGATAGTTAATACCAATACCATCTCCCGGAATCCCCAACGTTGCAATAGAATCAAGGAAACATGCTGCCAGACGTCCCAGTCCTCCGTTTCCCAATGAAGGCTCCGGCTCAATCTCCTCAATCTCATAAATACTCTTTCCATTTTCCTCCAGTTCCTTTTTCACTGTATCAAAAAGTCCGAGATTAATGAGATTATTCGACAATAATTTTCCAATCAAGAATTCTGCCGAAATATAATAAACCTTCTTTTTCTTTGCAGGACTTTCCTTCCCCTGTGCCTGCTGTTTCACAAGCTCCAGAAGTGCCACATAAATTTCCTCATTGCTGCATTCCTTCAAACTCTTCCGGTAACGATCCTCTACAAATTTCTCTAACATTTTTCTCCTCCTGATTATAATGTTTTGCTAGTTGGTTTTTAATTTACTTCTAATTTTTCTTATTGTTTTATATTTGTATTTTCTTTTAACTATATTGGTAATATAAAACCTATAATTTTACTTTAAATTAGTATTTCCCCTTGTTTATATTTTCCTTTATCGTTATTTTCTAAGATAAATTCTATCTTTTCTCTTTTATTTGTGTTTCCTTTTATCTATGATAGATATCCGCCAGTTTTGCAAGAAAAGCAATCTGCTTCTCTCCAAATTCTTCTTTCTTCAACCGCCAGCGCCAGTTCTGACCAATTGTCGACGGAAGATTCATCCTGGCATCGTTATCCTTTTTCAGGATGTCCTGCATCTGAAGGATCACCGTATCTGCCACACTCTGGTAAGCCAAACGGATCACGGCATCCGCCAACTCCTCCCTCTTCTTCACACCGGTATAGTCCTGCAGATATGTATATCCCTTTTCCGGCAGTGAATCGAAATATCCCAGCAGTGTTTCATTATCATGTGTCCCGCTATACACAACACAATTTCTTTCATAATTATGCGGCAGATATTCATTCTCCCTGTTTCCATCAAACGCAAATTCCAAAATCTTCATCCCCGGATAACCACTTTGCTCAAGCAGCTTGCGCACTCCCGGAACAACCACACCAAGATCCTCCGCGATCACCTTTGCATCACCGATTGATTCATCAATTGCCTCTATCAGCTTCGCTCCCGGTCCCTCGCGAAATGCTCCATCCACAGGCACACCATCTGACGGAATCGCATAATATCTCACAATTCCAATAAAATGATCGATCCGCACCACATCATACATACTGCCTGCCGCCCGGATACGCTTTTTCCACCAACGGAAGTGATCCTTTTCCATAACCTTCCAGTCATAGATTGGATTTCCCCACTTCTGTCCATAATCCGAAAATGCATCCGGCGGGCATCCTGCTACATCCACCGGATGAAGCGTTTCATCCAATTGATATTGTCCGGGATTTGCCCACACATCTGCACTGTCCAGTGCTACATAAATCGGAATATCTCCTATGATCTGTATTCCTTTGCCATTTGCATATTCCTTCAATGCACTCCACTGCTCAAAAAACTTATATTGCACAAAACACCAGAACTCAATCTTCTCTTTCAGAAGCTGCCTGTAATATTCCAGTGCAGATTTCTCACGGAATCGTATGTCCTCATTCCAGGACAGCCATTCAACTCCACCGAAATAATCTTTGCACGACATAAAAAGACTATAATCCTCCAACCAGTCCCTATTTTTATCCACAAAGTCCTGATAATCGGACAGGTTCATACAGTCCCGATAATTGGACAGATCTGTTTTTTCACTTATTTTCTTCCTTATATCTACAATATTTTTTCTTACATCTACACTTTCATCTTTTCGCTCCGCATTTTTCTCCTGCCACCGCAGAAATGCCTTCTTTAAAATGCCAAACCGATTCACATACATCTTCTGGTAGTCCACATCATATGCCAGCTTACCCCAGTCAATACTGAGAATCTCTTCCTTCTTCAGCAGTCCTTCTTCTTGCAGCATATCCAGATCAATAAAATACGGATTCCCCGCAAATGTCGAAAAGGACTGATACGGACTATCCCCAAAGCTTGTCGGTCCCACCGGCAATACCTGCCAATACCGCTGACCCGCTTCTTTCAGTTGATCCACAAAATAGTATGCCTCCTGCCCCAGTGATCCAATTCCATACGGAGAAGGTAAACTGCTGATTGGTAATAATATCCCTGCTCCGCGTTCCAACCGTTTCGACTTCTGTTCCATGTTCATCACACGATTCCTCCATCTTTTCTGCTTCGAGCCCTGTAGGTCCCATTCAAATGCGAAAGCATTCATATCAAGCTTTCGTATTTCTCACTACTAATATGCTATCAACTCTCTGTCAAATATTCCATATATCATTTCTTAGATAAATATCAATTTTCCTATACTATAAAAAGGGCAAAACGCTCGTTTTGCCCTCCAAGAATTGCTTCGCAATTTTCGTTGACTTCATTCTACATTACGAGCATTTTTCTATACCATAAAAATAGCCGGCATATTGATATAGAAGTATACCAATACGCCGGCTTTAAATTTCCGTATAAATAAAAAAACCTACTACAAAATGCAGTAAGCTTAATAAAGTGAGACACGGGGGATTCGAACCCCCGACAACTTGATTAAAAGTCAAGTGCTCTACCAACTGAGCTAGTATCCCATCTTCGCCAAAAAGACGAAAATGCCCAGAACCGGAATCGAACCAGTGACACGCGGATTTTCAGTCCGCTGCTCTACCAACTGAGCTATCTGGGCAAAAGATATTTACTATCTTAGTAGCGGGGACAGGATTTGAACCTATGACCTTCGGGTTATGAGCCCGACGAGCTTCCAGACTGCTCCACCCCGCGTTATTTAATTAACCGAAGTTAAATGGATGGAGAAGGATTCGAACCTTCGAAGGCGAAGCCAACAGATTTACAGTCTGCCCCCTTTGGCCACTCGGGAATCCATCCATAAAAGCCGATGATCGGACTCGAACCGATAACCTGCTGATTACAAATCAGCTGCTCTGCCAATTGAGCCACATCGGCATATTGAAAATGCTTTAGAATTTAAATGGGACCTACAGGGCTCGAACCTGTGACCCTCTGCTTGTAAGGCAGATGCTCTCCCAGCTGAGCTAAGATCCCATATAAAACGACCCAGACGGGACTCGAACCCGTGACCTCCGCCGTGACAGGGCGGCGCTCTAACCAACTGAGCCACTAGGCCATCAATCAATGAATATTGATTAAAGAAGGTGATACCTTCAAAACTGTATACCGATTATAACATCTTCACGCTGCTTTTGCAACCAGCTCTCCGTTTCTTTTGGATAAGCCTTCGACCTATTAGTGACAGTCAGCTGCATGCGTTACCGCACTTCCACCTCTGCCCTATCTACC
>NZ_DBLXSO010000032.1:0-34259 GCF_057878315.1 Jutongia sp.
AAACGCATAATCTCTTTCCTCATCCTCATCATTTAGCACGATCTGATCCCCCTTGGAAAGACCAAATTTCTGTGCTGCCGCAGAAGAAATAATGACGCGGCTCATACTCTTTTTCACATCGGCATCAAAAAAGGAATTGTCCTTGGTAAGTCCCATGACCGTGACATCCAGATTATAACCAAACCGTTCCTTCTTCAGCGTTCTGGCAAATGCTTCCTCTCCATCATCCGGAGCGTTCTTCGTCGGATATTTGTAGGTATACATATATTCAAACCGGGTGTCCGCTTTATTGTCTTTTCGGATATTATCGCACATCACAAAGCAGTCAAGGCTGAGCATGCAGATCAACAGTGAGATAAATAATCCAAAGATTACCGTCAGACTGGTACGGATTTCCCGCAGAAGCTGGCGAACACAAAATCTTGATACAAAGCCCATCTTTCCCAGATTAACACGTCCGAATCTCCCCTGCTTCTGTTCCTTGCGCATCAGCTTGAGTGCCGGCTGTGCCAGCTTCCTGCGGATCACAAGCCAGTTGACGATAACTGCAGCCAGTGCCGGCATGACAAGTCCATACACCAGAAGATAAACCGGATAAACATTCGGCACCTCCGGAAACGAAAAATAATTATACGTGTCTGCCATCTGCTGTCTGACACCGATCGGAGAAAACCCGATCGCCGTTCCGATCGCTCCCGAAATCGAAGTAACGCAGATTGGAAGCATCAGATAATGAAGGATCAGATCCTTTCCGGTCACACCCATCGCATAGAGAGCACCGATCACTCCGCTCTCCGCCTCGATCGTATGTACCACAAAGACCGAGATCACATAGGTAAATAAAATCATAATGATCACACCTGCGACAAGACCACCCATTTTGTTGATGACCTGATCATCTGTCGTTGCGCCGATTCTCATATTCTCTTCTGCTGTGACAAATTCCGTCATATTGCTCAGAGAAATATTAAAATACTGATCCATCAGCTTGTCGGTTCCCTTTTTGAGCTTACTGACACCGTCTGATAACTTCGAAGCTCCCTCAGCGGCATCCCCGACACCATCTGTATATTGTACTACCCCATCCTTATAGCTTTTTAACATAGTTAACTGATCCGACAGCGAACCGATCGACAGCTTCACAATGGCATTTTCACTGTTTTCATTCTTTAAATGCTCTAATGTGCTCTCGAAATTATCCTCGGTCAGATCTTCCTTCAGACCATATGCCTTCAGTGCCGAAGACGCCTCCTTTAAATACGCCTCAAGGATACTTCCGCTGGCATTCTGAAGCTTTTTGTTGTTTGCTGAAAGTTCATTAAGTCCATCGGAAAGCTCTGCGGAACCGTTGACAAGCTTATTGATTCCCTTTGTCAGCTTATCCTTCTGTCCACCTGTCTGATCCCAGTATTTTTTGAACCATTTGTCCAAAATCTCACTGCTGTCAATGGTCTGATCCTTCAGCCATTCCTTAATCTTCTTGTCTGTGATATCTTCCTTTTTGATGTACGAATAATTGTACACCTCCGTTTGTGCACTTTTCCCCTGCTCACGCATCCGGTCATACTTTTCTGCCGTTACAAAAGCAAGGCCAAACTGCTTGCTTCCGACAGTGCTGTCCGACAGATTGTGATACGGTGCATTGTAATCCGGAACGCATCCGATACCGGTCACGGTAAGCTTCTCCCCGCCGATCGTCACAGTATCCCCAACCTTGATACCATGCTCTTCGCAGTATCTCTGCTCCAGCATGACCTCATCCGAAGACTCCGCTTTTCTTCCGTTCCGGATAACTGCCAGATTGATCTTCTCACGGTTCTCAAACAATCTGAGAATACTGTTGTCCTTCATCTCATAATCCATATAGAAGCTTTCCTGCAGCTCTACACCCTTGCCGGTCAGCTCCTTTCGTTCTGAAGTCGTGAGCGGCACAAATACGGAAAACTCTCCATCCTCAACCCGGTGTTCACGGTCGGACTTTTCTCCGCCCTGCATGATCGTCTCCGCCGCTCCTACCAGCGAGATCACCAGATACATACTCATAATGATCAGAACCGCCAGTGCCAGATAACGAAATTTATTCTCACGTAAATCCCGAAGGATTCTTTTTCTCAATACTTTTTGCATTACAAATCCTCCAATTCTGCTGCCGGTACTCTCGTTTCATTATAATATTCTCTGCTGATCTGTCCGTCCTTGATCCGAATCACCTTATGAACCATATCCTTGATCGAATTATTATGCGTCACGATCAGCATCGTTGTTCCGTACTTTTCATTGATCGTCTCCAAAAGCACAAGAATATCTCTGGAGGTTTTGGAGTCGAGTGCTCCGGTCGGCTCGTCGCAGAGCAGAAGCTTTGGGTTTTTGATCAGTGCCCGGGCAATTGCGCAGCGCTGCTGCTGTCCACCGGAAAGCTGGGACGGAAACTTGTTCTGGTGAGCCGTAAGTCCCAGTGTTTCCAGCAGTTCATCCATATCAAGCGGATCCTTTGTCAGATATTCACAGACCTGGATATTCTCGCGAACCGTCAGATTCGGAACCAGATTATAGAACTGGAAAATATAGCCCAGATTGTCTCTGCGGTATTCAGACAATTGTGTCTGATTGAGTCCTGCGATCTCCTTGCCATCCACGATCACAGAACCGCTGTCAATCGTATCAAGCCCTCCGACGCAGTTGAGAAACGTTGATTTACCGGAACCGCTGGTTCCCTGGATCACACACATATCGCCTTGTTCTACACCTGTCGTAATCCCTTTCAGAACCTGCACAAATCCCTCTCCTGATCCATAACTCTTCTTCAAATCCTTCACTTCCAGATACATAATCGTCCTCCTTTTGTGCTCTGCCCGTTCAAATATCCATCGGGCAGCATCTCCTTATTGATAATTTTTACCAATAACATAACACTGTTATGTTGTTGTCGTTTTTTTAGGAACTGCTTCCACAGTTCCCTTATTCATTCTTTTGATCACTATTCGGATCTGCTTTACACGTCTATTCCATATCCGGCACAATTCCAAACATTCCATACCATCCGCAGACCATATAGCGCACTGCATGCTCCATATACCGGATCGCCTCCTGCTCGGATTCAATATGCGTCACTGCATAGACAAACAGATCAATCTGCATATGTGCGATCCAATGGATCACATTATGCTCAATCGGCGGTGCCCCTGTCAGCTTCGCCATCGTCTCCGCAAGCATCTGGTAGTGTTGATCACTGATCTGAACGATCTGATCGACTGCGCCCTCCAACGAGCTCCCCTGTGACTTCTCAAGCAGCAGACGAAACTGATTTCTGCTGCTGTACATCGCATGTACAATGTCCACAGTCACCCGGAAATCATCGGCCGCATCCTCCGTCTGAATCGCGCCGGACAAGAACTCTCCCGATTCCAGTGCCTGCTTCTCATCCGCAAAATGCTGCTCCATCACCGCATATACATTTGCCAAAGGCTCTTTCACCAGAGAAGCAAACAGATCATCCTTATCTTGAAAGAAAAAATACAACGCTCCGGTGGTCACTCCGGCATTCTTACAGATGCTTCTCAAAGATGCCTTCATAAATCCCTTCTCCAGAAATTCCTGCATCGCACTCTCCTGAAGCTTTTTCCTGGTTTCCTTCTCATCATTCATAGCTGCCTCTTTCTTCTCATTACCAACATAACACCGTTATGCTATCATTCTTCTTTCTTTCTGTCAAGCATTTTCTAACCGGAACACTTTAACGGTATACGCCGCAAACAATTTGGAAAGACTGATTCAAGGGGTAAAATCAGATACCAGCGTATGTTTACATACAAATTGATATCTGTCAATCACCTTTTGACCCTGACATCACAAAATGATTGGAGGATTATTATGGCAAATATGTTTTGTTTTCAATGTCAGCAGACCGCCGGAAACAAGGGCTGTATCAACACCGGAGTCTGCGGAAAGCAGCCGGAGACTGCACATCTGCAGGATGAACTTGTGTATGAACTGATCCGTCTTGCCACGGCAGCTCACGATGCGCACAAGCATTCGAAATTAACCGACCGGCTTCTGATCGATGGATTGTTTACCACATTAACCAATGTCAATTTTGACGATGAAGCAATCCGCACATTCACAGACCATGTCCGAAAGGAACGCTGCAAGCTCACCGGTGATGACATTTCGCTGGTCAGCCTCTGGGACGGAGCCAATGACATTGTGTCTCTGCGCTCCACGCTCCTGTTCGGAATGAAGGGTATGGCAGCCTACGCACACCACGCCATGAATCTCGGCTACATGGACGATACAGTCATCAAATGGTTCTATAAGGGCTTATGTGAGATCAACAAAGAGCACACACCGGAGGAATGGATCGATCTGATCATGGAATTTGGACAGGTCAATTTCAAATGCATGGAGCTGTTGGACCGCGCCAACACAGAAACTTTTGGCACGCCGGAACCGACCAGGGTTCTGACCGATATTAAGAAAGGTCCCTTCATTGTCGTATCCGGTCACGATCTCAAGGATATTTCCCAGCTGCTCGAACAGACAAAGGACAAGGGAATCAATATTTATACACACAGCGAAATGCTCCCCGCTCATGGATATCCGGAGCTTAAAAAATATCCTCATCTGGCCGGTAATTTTGGAACAGCATGGCAAAGCCAACAGAAGGAGTTTGACAATATTCCGGCACCAATCCTGTTTACCACCAATTGCCTGATGCCGCAGCGCCCGAGCTATCAGGACCGCGTCTACACGACATCTGTTGTCGGCTACAAGGGACTGACCCATATCACCGGAGATGCCGACGGCAACAAGGACTTCACACCGATCATTGAGCACGCACTGAGGCTTGGCGGCTATGAACACGACCACAGCATGAGCGGCATTAACGGCGGTCATGTTCTCACCACAGGCTTTGCACACGCTGCCGTGCTTTCCCATGCAGAGCAGATCATAAACTCGATCAATCAGGGACATATCAGGCATATTTTCCTTGTCGGCGGCTGTGACGGCGCTCATCCCGGCAGAAATTATTACACGGATTTCGTCAAGCAGACACCGATGGACTCTCTTGTTCTCACTCTCGCCTGCGGCAAATATCGTTTCAATGATCTGGATCTTGGTGAGATCGACGGCATTCCACGTATCCTTGATATGGGACAGTGCAACGATTCCTACAGCGCCATCAAGGTTGCTTTAGCACTTGCCGATGCATTTGACTGCTCCGTCAACGACCTTCCTCTCACGCTGGTGCTTTCCTGGTATGAGCAGAAGGCTGTCTGCATCCTGCTGACGCTGTTATCCCTCGGAATCCGCAACATGTATCTCGGACCGACCCTCCCGGCATTTATGTCAGAAACCGTTGTCAAATATCTTGTCGACACCTACAATCTGCAGCCGATCACCGCACCGGAGCAGGATATGGATGCAATCCTTAAAAGAGGCTGATTCCATTTTCCTCCAAAAGAAAAGACAGGTATGTCATACCGTGATATACCTGTCAAAATGTCATAATATAAAATTCAAACGCAACCGGAAGCAAAGCAGACCACGCCATCAGCATAGTCAAAAGCTATCTACCCTGCACCATACATAAGACTTCGCCCATTACCGCAGTCCCAGCACCAGAATGACCAGAATAATAACCGGAAGCACAAACGTTACATAACCACGAAGTGCCCTCGGAAACTTCACTCCGGCTCCGGTATTGGTCTCTTCCAGATACTTGTCAAATCCCCAACCCCATTTCGTCACACAGAACAACAGAAAGACCAGGGAACCGCCTGGCAGCAAAAGATTGCTGACAATAAAGTCCTCCAGATCAAGCACCGTGCTTCCGGCTCCTCTCGGCTGAAAACTGCTCCAGATATTGTAGCCGAACACCGCCGGCAATGAAGCCACAAGTATGATCACTCCATTGATCAGTGCCGATTTTTTGCGGCTTACCTTCCATTTATCCATGCAGCATGCAATGATATTTTCAAATACGGCAATGATCGTGGAAAATGCCGCAAACGTCATAAACAGGAAAAAGAAGGTTCCCCAAATCCTGCCGCCCGGCATCTGGATAAATACATTCGGCAACGTGATAAAGATCAGCTCCGGACCCGCTCCCGGATTAATTCCGTAGGCAAAACACGCCGGGAAAATGATCAGTCCGGACATGATCGCAACAAAGGTATCTAACGCCGCGATCCGCATGGACTCTCCAAAAAGAGTGTGATCCTTTCCCATATAACTTCCGAAGATCTCCATCGCACCGATACCAAGACTCAGCGTGAAAAACGCCTGATTCATTGCCGCAATGATCACGTTAAACAAGCCGACCTCCTCGACCTTTTTCCAGTCCGGGATCAGATAAAACTTCAGACCGCTTGTACCGCCCGGCAGCAAAATACTGTTGACCGCAAGAACCACGATCAGCGCAAGAAGCCCTAACATCATCGGCTTACTGATCTTCTCAACGCCGGCCTGCAGACCGAAGGAGCAGATCACAAAGCCAATAATAACGATCACTGCCATCCAGAACGTCATCCCCTTCGGATCAGACAGCATATGGGAAAACTTATCTGTTACGCCCTTGGTGTCAAGCCCCTTGAAATCATTGATCAGAAAACGGTAAAAATAGCTGATCATCCAGCCTGCCACTGTCGTATAAAACATCATCAGCATATAATTGCCAAACAGTGCAGCGTAGCCATGCAGATGCCATTTGCTCTTCTTCGGCTCCAGTGCCTCATAGCCGCGGATCACGCTTTTGCCGCTGGCACGTCCGACCGCAAACTCCATGGTTAACACCGGCACACCGACTGCGACCAGAAAGAACAGATAAAACAGTACAAAAACTCCTCCTCCGTTCTGTCCCGCAACATACGGAAACTTCCAGACATTTCCGATACCGATCGCACAACCGGCAGAAATCAGAATAAATCCCAATCTTGATTTAAAGCTTTCTCTTTGCATCGTTACATATTCCTTCCATCAATTTCTATATTCATACGGAACTATCCGATCAGTCCCATAATAATGATCACCAGCATAATGCACGGCATCACATAGGTCAGATACCCCCGCAGAAAGCGTGGCATCTTAAGTCCTTTTCCTGTGTTGACCTCTGACAGATAATTTTCAAAACCCCAGCCCCATCCGGTCATACAGAACAGCAGAAATACAACGGCTCCGCCCGGAAGCAGCAGATTGCTGACAATGAAATCCTCCAGATCAAGCACCGTGCTTCCGGCTCCTCTCGGCTGAAAGCTGCTCCATACATTATAACCCAGCACTGCCGGCACAGAGCCGATCAATATAATGACTCCGTTGATCAGAGACGCTTTTTTCCTGCTGATCCCCCACTTATCCATGCAGCTTGCAATGATATTTTCGAAGACTCCGATAATCGTTGAAAATGCCGCAAATGTCATAAACAGGAAAAACAGTGCTCCCCAGAAACGACCTCCCGGCATCTGGATAAACACATTCGGCAGCGTGATAAATATCAGCTCCGGACCCGCTCCCGGATTGATCCCGTAGGCAAAGCACGCCGGAAAAATGATCAATCCGGACATCAGTGCCACAAAGGTATCAAGCCCCGCAATCTGAAGCGACTCTCCGAGCAGCGTATGCTCCCGGTCCATGTAACTTCCAAAGATCTCCATACCACCCATACCGACACTCAGCGTAAAGAACGCCTGATTCATTGCCGCAATGATCACATTAAGAACCCCAACCTTTTTGACCTGTTCCCAGTTTGGCACAAGATAAAACTTAATTCCCTCTGCACCGCCCGGCAGCATCATGCTGTTGACCGCCAGAATCACGATCAGACCAAGCAGACCGATCATCATCGGCTTACTGATCTTCTCGACACCGTTCTGCAGTCCCATGGAACAGATCAGAAAGCCCAGTATTACGATCAATGCCATCCAAAACAGCATTTCCCTGGGATCAGCAAGCATATTGCTAAACTTCTCGGAGACCCCCTCTGTATCAAGACCATAAAAGTCATTTGCCAGAAAACGGTAAAAATAACTGATCATCCAGCCAGCCACTGTTGTGTAAAACATCATGATCACATAATTACCAAATAACGCCGCATAGCCATGCAGATGCCACTTGCTCCCCTTCGGCTCCAGCTCCTGATAACACCCGAGAACGCTCTTACGGCTTGCACGCCCGACTGCAAACTCCATGGTCAGCGCCGGAGCACCCACCATAACCAGAAACAACAGATAAAACAGTACAAAAATTCCGCCACCGTTTCTTCCGGCTACATACGGAAACTTCCACACATTGCCAATTCCGATCGCACATCCTGCCGATATCAGGATAAACCCCAGCCGCGACTTAAAATTCTCTCTTTTCAATTGTATTCTCCTTCACCTTCTCCTGCATATTCCACGTATTCTGCCGCATTCGCATGAATGTGCTTAATATCCTCCTCATTGACCGGACGGTATACACGCACCGGATTACCAAAGGCAACCGATCCCTCCGGCACTTCCTTCCCCTCCGGCACCAGTGTTCCTGCACCGATAATGCAGTTCTTCCCGATTCTCGCCCCATTCAGGAGAACCGCCCCCATACCGATAATACAGTCATCCTCCACCGTGCAGCCATGAACGATCGCCCCATGACCGATCGTAACGCCATTGCCGATCACGGTCGGAAAGCCATTGTCCACATGAACAACCGCATTGTCCTGAATGTTGCTTCCTTCTCCGATCGTGATCGGTGCCATATCACCGCGTACGACCGCATTGTACCAAACCGATGCAGCCTTTTCCATCGTCACATCGCCGGTTACAACGCACCCCGGAAACAGATATGCCCCGTTCTCTGTTTCTGTCCATTTCATCACTCTTTGTTCTTTCATAATTACATCATTCCCCGTTAATTTTCCCATAAAAATAGTTTAGGCTAAGATTCCGTCTTCACGAAACCTTAGCCTGTCTATCATATCATTGATTCTATTGTCTGCGCAAGTCAAATCCCTAAAATTCTCTATTTTATCGGGGGATTTATCCTCTTATACCTGAATATCTTTATGTTTTTTCGAAATACTCATTGACAGATCATAAGATGTTTTCTGACCGTTAATATACAGCGAACCATACGGGTATGGATTCAGATCAGGAAAACGACTGACCTTCGGCACCATTGTGTATTTCTTTCCCAAATGACTAAGACGTACCAGATACCCCTTTGTACTATCCCTGCGTGCCCGCGGCAGACGGATCACAAGACGCTCTTTTCCGTCAAGCTGTGCCTGACTTACCTTTCTGCCGTACAGCTTCTGTCTGCTCTGCAGAGAAATCACCTCAACCCGGTATTCTTTTCGTCCGGACGGTTTTTCTATTTTATTCTTCAATGCCTTTGCTTTCGTCAAACCTTTTTTGAGATTTTTACCCTGCTTTGAAAGATTCTTCTCTTTTACCTCAAAATTGATCGTGATCTTCTCTTTGTCGCCCGCTTCGATCCGCTGTCCCTGAAGGATCGTCTGCTCCATCACAACCCTGCGCTTAAACTGTCCTGTTTTCTTTTTATCGACGGTATTGACCGGCACGGAATCCGGGTAATTTCTACAGTGGTAGACAACATTCTCGCCCGTCTTTTCCTGTCCCTGCACCGTCTTTATCTGAAGCTGCATCGTAAGACCAAAACATAAAACACCAAATATCGCCATGCAGACGCCAAGTCTTTCCCGAATCCCGGCTCTGTTATGCTCAACGCCCCTGACATAACGGAAGCATCTCTCAATTCCATCTGCCATCAAAAGCATATAAACGCCCATAAAGCAAACATTATATTTCCGGTTCGCCTCCCACAGAATAAAGAATAAAACCGCCCCCAGAAATGTCAGGGAAAATACAAAGGATATATCAAATTTCCGCTGCCTGATCTGCATCAGGACGCTGACCAGCAGAAAGAAAAATGTTGCCACTCGAAACGCCTGCATAAACAGCAGATACCAGGTGTTGGAGTGTCCCATAAAATACGGATACAGGCCTGGGAAATTGCTGGCGTAGCCTGCCTTTCCGAAGCAGTCATCATCCGACAGTGCCCATACTCCGTACATCTTCACTCCCGCCTGACGCAAAAGTCCCGGTGCACCCATTCCGGAAGCTCTCTCCCTGATCCGTTCCACATCCGCCTTCCATTTCTCTTCCTTTGTCGGATAACTCATGGTGTATGCCTCATCCGATCTCGAGAACTCTCCACCGGACTGTTCGTTCAACCCCATCATGATCCAGTGTGTTATCGGAAACTGTCCACTCAGTCTGCTCCGGTCGATATGTCTGCCAACCAGCCCAAAGCATCCCATAAAGCAGCATACAAACGCGCCTGCCGCAAGTCCTGCCTTCACCAGACAGACGCGGGCGGAATCCTTTGTTTCCCCTTGAATAAAACGGATCACAAAATACATGCTGACCGCAATGATCGGAATGATCGTAGTCGGGCGCACCCAGTATCCCACTGCCATCAGCGTACCGAGACCTGCCCAGAGTTTATATTCTCCGCGCATATTTCCCCTGCACTGATGAAGCCGCAGACACAGATACAGGATCGCCATTACAAACGGAAATGAGATCGTATTGGTATACACGGTTGTCAGCCATACATACGTGGTCGGGCACAAAATAAACAATCCTAAAAGAACATTTGCAAAGGAAATCCCCTTAAAACGGCGTGCCGCCAGCCAGGATATAAAGACTCCGATATCGATCGATACCAGATTCAGCGCCACCGTTGGTTCCCACACCTTATGAATCCCTAAAAAGGAAAGCAGTTTATAATAATAGTAGAAAAGAACGACAATAAAATGATTGTTCGGATATCTCTGAAAATACATATCCTGCATGTTCATCTGTCCATGCTGTTTCTGCACCATCAGCAAGGCTTCATTCTGCACTCTGGCAGGATCACTGATCGCCATCGGATGAG
Organism: Jutongia sp.; assembly: GCF_057878315.1. Classification (NCBI taxonomy): domain Bacteria; kingdom Bacillati; phylum Bacillota; class Clostridia; order Lachnospirales; family Lachnospiraceae; genus Jutongia; species Jutongia sp. The sequence goes on from NZ_DBLXSO010000032.1 coordinate 10,936, forward strand.
ACACAAACATCAGAAATCCGATCTGAAGCAGCACAAGTACCGCAAACAAAATGACCGCCACACGTTTACCGCTCTTTAGAAATATCCGGTACACTGCCACAAAGCCGGCAGATATCAGAACCGTCATCAATAACATCGCCTGTGTCATTCCAACCGCATTCCCTTTAGAAAACATCTCACCATATATCATCATAGCAGATGCTGACATCACCAGAAGAATCGCGCCGATTGTGGCTGTCATTCCCTGACAGAGCCGGCAGAACGCATCCGTTATTTTCTTCATAAAAATCCTCCGTCCTTTCTCCATCTGCAATTTCAACGCTGCAGATGCGATATAAAAACACACCTGCTATCAATAGCTTCTCCATCTGCCAACCAATATACCAGAAAAAAAGAAAGAAAATCTCAAAATACTCTTAAGATTTTCTTTCATTTTCTAAATATTATATGAACTTGACCGTTTCCAAAGGATTGCAGATATCACCGCTGTCACCAGCTCGGCGATCCAAAAAGCATGCCAGACACCGGTCGGACCGATCAGACTGCTTAACAAAAACGCCATCGGAATGATCACCACGATATAGCGGCAGAGAGAAATGATCAACGACGGAATCCCTTTTCCGATTCCCTCCAGTGCCCCGGAAGCAACTACTGACACTGATGAAACGATAAAGCCGGCACTGATGATACGAAGTGCTGTCTCACCTACTCGAATCGTCTCCGGCACATCCGTAAACATTCCCATCAGCGTTCCCGGCACCGTCAGACACAAAAGCGTGCCAACCGCCATGATCACAACGCTCATAAGCAGTACCACACGGAATATCTTCTGAACTCTTTTGTATTCCTTCGCGCCGTAATTAAATCCGATCAGCGGACGCATTCCCTGAATAATACCATTCACCGACAGATACAAGAAGGTCTGCAGCTTATAATAAATGCCCAGCACAAAAATATAGCTTCCCGCAAATGCCGCAAGGATCGCATTCAGTGCTGAGATCAGAAGTGACGGCAATGCCAGATTCAATGTTCCCGGTATGCCGATGGAATACAGCTTACCAATAATATACTTATCCGGCTTGATATCAGATATACGGATCCGGACACGGATCGGACATACCAGATACAGCACCAGATAAATGATCAGCGGCAGAAGCTGTCCGATTCCTGTCGCAAGCGCCGCCCCCTCAATTCCCATCTTCGGAAACGGTCCGATTCCAAAGATCAGTACCGGATCCAGAATAATATTGGCAATGCAGCCACACATTAGACTTGTCATTGTGACTTTCATCTTACCAACCGCCTGATAAATCTTCTCAAATGCCATTGCAAACATGATCACCGGAGCAAACAAAAAGGCGATTCGCGAATAACGGATGCCGTAGGAAAGCACTTCCTCTGACGACGTAAACACCCTCAAAAATGACGGCATCACCGCAATACTTCCCGCCGTCATAATAACGGAATGGACTGCCGCACAGACAAGTCCCTGCGTTGCCGCCTTATCTGCCTTTTCTTCATTGCCCTCACCCAGATAAAGTGCGATCACCGCATTGATTCCGACGCCAAAACCGATTCCCACTGCATTAATAAAATTCTGCACCGGAAACACCAAAGACAGTGCTGTCATGGCATCCTCACTGATCTTCGCCACAAAAAAGCTGTCCACAATATTGTACAGCGAATTTACCATCATCGAAATAACCATAGGAAGTGCCATCGACAGAAGCAAAGGCACCACCGGTCTTTCTTTCATATAATTTTCATTCATTTTAATTCCCAATCTGTTTATTTATTCTGTTATTTCACATTATGTTTTATTTAACTGTTTTCTGTTCACAATTAAGTGCCGATGTTTCCTGCGAAGCCACAAGATAAAGAAAAGATAGCCGATAATTCCTGCCAGACTTAAAATCATTCCCTGCATCACATACGGATACTTCAACCGGATCACCGTCACACCGTGGCGCACCACTGTCAGTGCATGCTCACTTAACAGCTTTTGCTTACTGTGGAAAATATCATGGTATGCCAGTGACGTATTCACATTATCCCTCGGTGACTCGATCCGTATCTCGTCAGAACGATATGTGATCTTTAGCGGCACGATCGTTCTGTCCGGCAGGGAGTTGAGCTGATCTCCCATCAGCCGGTCCATATATGCACCGACATTTTCATCCTTTGTCAGGAAATAATGATACGACAGATTCAAACCGATAAACACGATATTATCGTTATATACTGTCCCTGCAAAGTCCACACGCATGCCTGAATCATACAGATAACCATCCGCCTGATCCAATCCGTTAAAATATACCGTCTTCCACTGTGCGTTTTCTTTATCAAACAGCAGCGTATCCAGCTCTCCCTGAGCAGTATAAAGAATCGGATAGCCGTTTTCAAAATAAATATCCTGACAACTCACACCGAGAAAGTCCCGTTCCTTCGTATGTGCATCCTGCGGAATACCATCTCCGCTGATGATAATCTTCACTCCGGCATTACTTAACCTTTTCACCAGCTTCTCAGCCTTCGTTTTATCACTGTACGAAAAACCGGACAGATAGATCACCTTGTATCCGGAAAGCTCTGCAAAGGTATAGTCATCCAGATTCGCCGAATCTCCTCTTGTAATATCCGGATAGCTGCAGGTCAGCGATGCCGCCGCATTGCCGATCGCCAGTCCGTCATATTTGCAGACTGTCCCAAAAACGGTACTGATCTCCCGGTGATATAACAGAAAGCTGTCATTATACTGTACCAGCGTAAATTCCTGCTCCTTCGCCGCATTTGTGACGTCGGGGATATCCTTGCTTCCATTTTTCAGTTCACTGATCTTTATCAACACCGTATCATTGCCAAGCTCCAGCGCCCGGTCAAACAGGTACGGATAAAAGCCTCTTTCCGCCGCCTCATTGAGTTCTACAATATTGACTGCGGTAGCCGCTGACTGCCAGCCTGCACCATATGTACCCTGCGTCTGCTCCTCATCATAGTCTGTCAGAAGATATGGTGCCATCGCGCCGAGGCTGCTGCCATCCATCAGTGCCACTCTCTGCTTCGTAATACTTCTTGCCTTTGTGATGAGACTTGCATCTGCACTAAGCTGCATATTCTCCTTTGCGGTTCGTTCCCCGATTCCATGCCAGATAAGTCCATAGGACGGAATGCAGTCTAATACCAGCAGCACACAGCACAGGATCACAAAGCCCCGCTTGAGCGAAGTCCACATCATAAAACTGTACAGGATCATGACGAGCGCGATTGAAATAAAACGAAGCATCCACAGATACTGACTACCCGGCAGCTTGGAAAGCACCGTATACATAGATGTCGTCGTACATACAAAGATCAGAAGTGCCGCCCAGAATCCGGTCATAGAACGTCTCTTACTACAAAATGCACCAAACACGGCAACCACAAATGCCGCAAAGCCGAAATAAAAATCGGTATTTCCTCTGGTCAGACGACGCAGGGGATTCAGCGAGATCACTGCATCCTGGAAAAATCCCTTCATGACCTGTGAACTGTCCGTCGATGTAATGCCTCCCTTCAAGGATGCATACAGCCATATCCCAATGATCATAAAGGGCAGAATAATGCTTACGATCACCGGAATGCACTTGCCGGTACGGTGATAAAGGATCCGGTAAACAAGCAGAAACAAAAGCATCGCCAACGCGATCATACCGGCATCCCCCACATGACAAAGTGCGATCCCCACGAACACCGGAACCGCCCTGATCAAACTGCGCCAGTTATTTTCAAACAGATATTCGCTGACAAAATAAATAAACAGCGGCAGCAAAACCATGGACAGGGAACGCGGAAGATTTCCCTCCACAAAAAGAGCGTACAGGTTATTGGGCATAAAAAACCACAATCCCCCCATAAACGCTCCCAATACGAAACGGTTCTTGCGGATGCCGATATAAAGCCATACCAGTGCTCCAAGATAAAAGACAAGGGATACAAAGACCAGGTACCCCTCCAGATCCACACCCCCGGCGATCGCCTGACAAAACGCCAGAAAATATACCGGCAGCGGTGCCCAATAGCGCATCATCTGCACACCGTTGTACCAGAACCGGTCATAAAGCGGATACCAGTTTTCCTGCCGGATCTCATGATACAACACGTCTCCCTTATAGACATGACACATCGTGTCCACACCTGTCGGATAATTTCCACCGATTCGGATCACATAGGCAATCGCTATGGCTGCCATCAGATAAAGCATGATCGTCATCGTGATTCCTGCCTGCTTCTTCACGGTACTCTCCTTTAATCAATAATACGGTCTAAAATGCCATCAACCACCTGACTCATCTGTTCCTTCGAGCTTCTACGAATGCTCTCCAGATATTCCGCCTCTCGCTCAAAGCTGATCACATAGCTTCTGGTCGGTGTCTCACTGCTCTCCATTTTCACAAGATGACCTCCCAGCTCCTTGACGATGCGCCGGATGTTATTCACAAAATAATCCGACATATTCTCCAGCGTCGGCACCATATGATCAAACGGATCGATCTCATTTAACACGCGGTTCTGATATTTATTAAAATATTCGTCGATTGCCTTTTCGTAGGCATCGAACTGTACGAATTTCTGGTCACTCATCAGTACATCCACCATAAACTCCCATGTATGTGGATGCACCTCTCCCTCTTTTCCGTTGATCACAATAAAATGATTGGCATTCAGATAAAATTTAAATTTGTATTCCCGAAATGTTGTGTTCGTCATCGTCCTGTTCCATCCTTTCTGCCAGCTTCTTTGTAAACCGCTCATATACCGTTATCAGTGCTTCCCCTTCGCCGGTATATGTCTCACTCTGCAGCACCTTGCACTCACCTGCCTGCGCACTCACTGCCTCGATTCCCTTTATTACCTCACATTCCTCATACTGCAGGAACAAAAGCACGATCTCCTGATCCGATGAGTTCTCAAACCGGATCACCTTTTCATCCAGCAAAATCTGTGCCTGATTCAGGAAATGCTTCCGCTCCTCCTTTGATGCAAATCCCAGCTCCACAAAGGTAAGCGGCGCCGTCTTTCTTTCGGCAAGCTTATCCACAAACATTTCAAGCATCGGCAGACGGAAAATGCTCCATCTTGTATGATAGCTGTCCATCTCGCGGATCGTCTCTGTCTGCTCCTCCAGCACCTTATTCAGACTCGTAATATGCTTCTCCAGCTTACGGATCCTGCGGTCACGAAGATCAACAACATTTGCAAAGATCATTGCCACCAAGAGCAACATGCCAAGCAGGATCGCGCCAAACACATAAAGACCGATCTTGGAGGACAAAAATACATTGTTATCCAGTATCACGGTATCATTGGTCAGCAGACAAATCTTATACTGCGCACCGTTATATTCAAAGATCACACCGGATGCCACATAGCGGTCTCCATCCAACGTGATCATCTGATGAACCACCCGGTTTACCGCAAGCTTCTTTAAGAAATGCGCTGCACTGTCCGAGGTAAAAAATGTCTCCGTCGTCAATCCCTTATACCGGTTTGTCTCCGTAATATCTTTCACGAACAAAAGTGCCTGATCCTTCGTCAGCGTCCAGTACTTCCTGCCGGACGTATCCAGAGAGCCGAGGATATTCCGAACGATCTCCTCGTCGCTGCGATCCTCCAGCAGGTTGATCTGATCCAGCACAAGCTGTACATACGCATCCTGCTGTTCCGCATAGATTGCCAGTGTACTCCGCTCATACTCCTGCGCCTGATGAACGCCCAGCGCCCCCATTCCGGTTGCTGCCACAACGATCAGCACGGAAATCACTTTTATATTGGTGATCCATTTCCAAAACTTTGTCTTTCTCACGATTTACTCCTTATTATTCACAAAATCCCTGATCCTGCCAAGAAAATGACCCACTACACTGAAATCCTTCGCCACTGTCTGTACAAAGCTCTCCTTTTCCTGTGTGAAATTTCTTGTCTTCCATGCACTGTCCGTATTGATGCTGTTGATCACACCGGCAAAACGGATAAAAAACACCATCAGATTAAAAATCGGAAGAACAGGGATCACATACCACTGCTTCGCATAATACTTTCGGATCTCCTTAAAATTCTTCAGAAAGCCTACCGTCGAAATATAATAAAATACACCGATCAGCACATAAAGTCCATACAAAAAAAGTGTTGAATATCCAATCTGCGCAAACGAATAATTCATGCACAAAAGACAGATCAGCGCCAGATACCAGATCATTCTCGGAAACGCAAAGGTATGGTCATACAGAAGCGTCCGCACACCGACATTCGTAAGCATATTGCGTGCCTTTAACTTGTCCTTCAAAAACAGATGAGAAACCTCCAGACTTCCTCTCTGCCACCGCTGACGCTGCGTATAAAGCTTATCCATGTCCTCAATCGGATCCACGAAGAAAATCGCATCCTCGCAGATTCCGACTTTGGTTTTCTGCAGATATTTCATCTGGAATGTGATCTGTGTGTCCTCACAGATTGTATCCGTGTTATAAAGCTGCGACTTTAATACTGCCGATTTGCGGAATGCCGAAAATGCACCGGAAAGTGTATATACCGCATTTACCTCCGCCGAGTAATTCCGCCCGGCAAGAAACGCCTGTGCATACTCCATAAACTCCACCTTACGGAGAATACGCGGCAGCACCGGAGGATACGCCTGCACCTGCTTTGGATCGGTAAGAATGACTCCTGTCATACACTCGATCGTCTGATCCGCCTCAAAACGATACACCATATTGCGCAGCGCCGACCGTTCCAACAGACCATCACTGTCAATATGAATAATATATTTGCCCTCGCTGTTAAACAGCGCCATATTGAGTGCCTTCGACTTTCCCTGCTTCGCATTCAGCCACTGCATCTGAAGCTGTGGATACTTCTGCTGACAGTCACAAAACACCTGAAAGCTGTCATCCTGCCCCTGATTATTCACCAGAAAGATACGAATCCTCTCATCCGGATAATCGCTCTCATCAATGGAACGGATACACTGCTCCAGCGTATCCATCGAATTATAGATCGGAATGATCAGAGAAATCTCCGGATCAATCGCCGGCTTTATGATCTCTTTATGAAATATATGCTTCTTGATCAGGACAAACACACTTCCAAGAGAAGGTACGATCTCCATCATCACCGGAATGATGATCCATGCCGCCCAGAATAAAAATGAATTGCAGAATCTATTTATCAGTTCCATACGTAAAGCCACCTACCTTCTGGCGTATGATCTGGGTCTTGGTAAATACAAAGAAGTACAATAAAACGGACAGTGCGTAAAACAGGATACGTCCCACAAAGGTATGTGCCACATAATAGGATGGCATGCCAAACACATAAATAATCACGCAGATTGCAATGATCCTCAGCGCATTTGCCAGAATAATATAAAACGTTCCAAGGATCCCTACCACGACTCTCTCATAAACGGTATATGCACGGAAAAATGCAAGAAGTGCCACAAATGCCATGATCTCCAATATGCCGGAGCACTCAAAGTCAATGAGAAGAGAAATGGCACCCGCTCTTGTATTGACAAAGATTACACCATACTTAAAGTACGACTGAAACATACCGGTCAGCTTGCCAAAGCCTCCCGCCAGTGCAGCGACAACCTGTGCCAGCGGCTGTGTACAGTACGGACGAAGAAAAATCATCAGCAGTACAAAAAGCCCACAGCTTCCCCATATAAAATGCCATGCCGGCAGCTCGCTTCTGCGGGTGACCCACAGAACGTAAAGCCACACGGCAAATATGATCCATCCTAATATCGGTGTCATTTATACCACCTTCGCTCTCTTTCTCCGAAACCACAGTACCGCCAGCACTGAAAGTCCGCACAGAGAGATTCCCATCCAGGTACCGGTCGATGTACCGGCAATGGATACCCATTCATTACCAATATTAATGTATTTCGCCTGGATCATCTTAAGATCCGTCGGATCCAGATCAAAATGCTTCGCTAACTTCTCCAGATCAACCTCAAATTCCATCTCATCGGAGATTGACTTACCATCGGCTGTCTGTCGGACCGTCAGATACATTCTGCCATAGATCGGTGCATCATCATCGTTGATATTCGTTGCTGATGAGCCTGAGTTTAAATCCCACAGATAATACTCATACGTTCCCGCATCCAGATTATTGATCTTACAATCCTTATTGATATTGCCGTTCTTATCGACCGTCACCAGACGAAGTCCCATGGTAGTCTCATCATTCTCATTCAGACGCAGCGCAAACGGCTGAAACTCCTTCTCGTTCATATGGAGCATAGAAAGAACATGACCATACAGTGTCGTTCCTTCCACATAAAGTGCCGCCTCGGCATCATTACCGGTTCCACCGCTGGTCGAATACTGGATCAGCTGATGCGGATAATAATCCCAGTCGGAATATTTGCCATCGTAAACAATCTTGTTGAAGGTCTTGTCTGTCTCGGTATCCTCCTTCAGATTGGCAATATCATCGAGCAGCATATCGTCCCGCATATAATATCCGAAAGAAATCGTATCCTTATACTGGCGCAGGGCAGATGCCGGAATGGCAATCTCATAACGCTTGTTGGAATAAGAAACCTTCGCTCCGTCAATCCCCTCGATATAATCCTTCCGGATCTGGAAAGTCGTATGTCTGCCGAGGTCGGTATAGATCGTATACTTACCGTTGCCGCGCTCTCCGGCACCTGTCGCAGAACCATTCTCCTTCTCCTTCACATAGAGATACAGATAGTCCCCGTCAAATACGGCTGCCGTCTCATCGATCCACCGGTCATCGATCTTCTTTTTGGAAATGCTGTCCCAGTCGGTAAAGGTTCCATCGATCGTAATGCCCTGATATACCGCTGCCGTCGGTGTCGGCTGCTCATGATCCTTCACATGCTTGATATCACTGCTCTTGACAGAGATGCCACCGTAGGTGATCGTATAATCATCCTCACTGAAAAAGGACTTCGGAATCGCAAACTCAATCTCGTACTTGTTCGCTTCCTTGCTTGGCGCATATGCCTTCTTCACGCCAGTAATATCTCCGTACCAGGCGTTCTTGAACTCCTGCATCATATAAGTAAAACGGATCTGGGTATTGCTGCCGCCCTGACCGCTTGCATACTTAATATCAATATTCGTATTGCTGATCGGAAGGTAGTACTCATTACCACCATTCTGCTGTACATAAAAATACACATAATCGTCATCCTGCATCACAGCCCACTTTGCCACGGCGCTGTCCGAAGAATTCTGCATATCCACGCCGGTCCACTCCTGCGGATCTCCGTCAATCGTAATCTGCGCTGCCTGCACCCGTACTGCCGGTGAAACCGCAAATGCCAGCAAAAGCACTGCCATGCCGATCCATGTACGGAACCGGTCTATTCTCATCCTCTCTCTTATCATCTCTATCACTTCCTCTTCTGTCTATACTATGCGTGTCATTCTTTTGTGAAATATATACAACAATATTTTTATATTTCTATCTGTTATATCGTCTGTTATACGAAAAATCATCCATTTGAAAAACTTCATTTTTCAAATCCGAAGGAGCGTCCACACAGCAGTCCGTCGACTACCGGGTACCATTATCCGCATTCTGCGATCACTATGATCCTTTCTCCCTTCGCGTATATTATATTGTAATAATTCTCTGAATTATTATAGCAAAATCTTCATATTCGTCAACCGGAAAGGGATGACAAACGCAAGTAAACGGGCAATTTCTCACTTTTTACCAAGTATACCTCGGATCTGTGTCTATTTTATGTATATTCTGTTGCCATGATGTTTCCGATCCGGTTGTCTTTCTGTGCAAAAACATCTATAATCATCTATATTGTAAAGCATGACATATATCAAAAATATGCCAAAAGCCAGAAAGGAATGTCGGATTACCATGGAACAAATACTGATCGTTGAGGATGACCGCGGCTTAAACGCAGGTCTGTGCCGGGCATTAAAAGAACCCGGACGCAGGACTATCTCCTGCCAGAGTCTTCAGGCTGCCAGAGAACAGCTTATAACCGGCAGCGTGTCTCTGGTCCTGCTTGACATCTCACTGCCGGACGGCAATGGTCTTACGCTGCTCCGTGAGATCAAGGAACAGACACCGCAGATGCCTGTGATCCTTCTAACCGCAAATGACACGGACATGGACATTGTCGAAGGTCTGGAGCAGGGTGCCGATGACTATATCACAAAGCCATTTTCCCTTGCCGTGCTACGGGCGCGTGTCGGAACGCAGCTGCGCTGTCATTCCACGACAGACACATCCTCTGTGTTTGTTCAAGGAGACTACTCGTTTGATTTTGCAAGGCTTCGCTTCACATTGAATGGCTCTGACGTCGAGCTTAGCCGCACCGAACAGAAGCTGTTATATCTGCTGACGTCCAACAGCGGTATCACACTGACACGCAATCAGCTCACCGACCGCATCTGGACGGACGGCAGTGAATTTGTAGACGACAACGCACTTTCCGTCACCGTCAAACGCCTTCGCGACAAGCTGCATGCCCAGTCCTGCATCCGGACTGTCTACGGAATCGGCTACCGCTGGGAGAATGGAGAATAAATGAACCTTTATATATTTGTTACAGCAGCCGCCGTGATCACCGCCACCGCTGTTGTTCTGTGGAACAGACACAAGACAAAACGCACGATGGAGACGCTGGATCACATGCTAACTCTCGCGATAAACGGAGAATTTACCGAGGATACTTTTGACGAAAGCCTGTTATCCGCTCTGGAAACAAAATTCGCACACTATCTTTCCGCATCCGCTCTTTCAGCGCAGAATGTTGCCACCGAGAAAGACCGTATCAAAACCTTCATCGCCGACATTTCCCATCAGACCAAAACACCAATCGCCAATCTGCAGCTCTACGGTGAGCTTTTACTGGAAGAAAATCTCTCCGATTCTGCCAGAAACAGTGCTCAGGCGATCGAAGTTCAGACGAAAAAGCTGCGTTTTCTGATCGACTCTCTGGTCAAACTATCCCGTCTGGAACATGGCATCATTGCGCTTTCCTGCAAAAAGCAGCCGATTATGCCCATGCTTTTCCAGCTTCAGGAGCAGTACATACCTGCCGCCACAGCCAAGGGGCTTTCCTTGACTGTCTGCGAAGCCGATGCCACGGTCTGCTTTGATCCGAAGTGGACAAGCGAAGCGATCGGCAATCTTTTGGACAATGCCATCAAATATACCTCCACCGGCGGCATTACTGTCTCCGTTTACACCTATGAGCTGTTTGCAAGGATCGATATCACGGATACAGGCATCGGCATAGACGAGGAGGAATTTCCTAAAATATTCCAGCGCTTCTACCGCTCCGGTCAGGTACAGGATGAAAGCGGCGTCGGCATCGGTCTGTATCTTTCCCGCAAAATCCTGTCCGGAGAGAATGGCTATATTAAGGTTTCCTCCGTCCCCGGCAAAGGCTCTGTTTTCTCTGTTTATCTTCCTCTCTCCTAACCCGGACGGCAATTCTTACAAAACCGTCATAATTTTTTCCTGCCTTGAAAGATTGTGGAAAGATTTGTATGTCATACTGAACGTGTTTACAGATCTACAAAGAAAGGAAATGAATCATGTCTATTTTACAAACAGAAAATCTCACCAAAATATACGGCGATGGGGAAAACGCCGTTCACGCTCTGCGCGGCATCAATCTGACCGTGGAAAAGGGCGAATTTACCGCTATTGTCGGCACCTCCGGAAGCGGAAAGTCCACGCTGCTTCATATGCTCGGCGGACTGGATCGTCCCACAACCGGTAAAGTAATGGTCGACGGGAAGGATATTTTCTCGCTCTCCGAGGAGCAGCTTACGATCTTTCGCCGCCGCAAGATCGGCTTCGTTTTCCAGTCGTACAATCTGGTGCCTGTCTTAAATCTCTATGAAAATATCGTGCTTCCGCTGGAGCTGGACGGCAAAAAGATCGACCGCGAATATATTGATCAGATTGCAGAAACACTCGGACTCAAGGATCGTCTGGAAGCACTTCCGAATCAGCTTTCCGGTGGCCAGCAGCAGCGTGTTGCGATTGCAAGGGCACTCGCAGGCACACCGTCGATTATTCTCGCCGACGAGCCAACCGGTAATCTGGATTCCAAAACAAGCCAGGACGTTTTAAGTCTCTTAAAAGTCACCAGCGAGAAATTTGGCCAGACGATCGTCATGATCACCCACAACGAAGAGATTGCGCAGATGGCAGACCGTATCATTCACATTGAAGACGGCTGTATCTTCCGTCGGAATTAGGGGGTGAAAGTATGCATGTTTCCAATCATAAATGTATCCGCCGCTTAAGCTTTCGTGCTTTAAAAGCAGCCAAAAAGCGTAATATCATCGCGATCATTGCAATCGCACTGACAACACTTTTATTCACCTCGCTGTTTACCGTGATGATGTCGGTCAACGCCAGCTATGAAACCTATACCTTCCGTCAGATCGGCGGCTACAGCCACGGAACCTTTAAAGACGTTACCGATGAGCAGATCAAGGCACTTCAGGCACACCCTGACATCAAAAAAAGCGGCACCCGCATTGTCATCGGTACAAAATCAGATGACGGTTTCGAAAAATGCAGCGCAGAAATCAGCTATATGGATCCAAACACAGCAAAGTGGAGCTACGCCACACCAACCACCGGACGTGTCCCACAAAAGGGACACGAAATCGCAATGGACACAGGCTCATTAAAGCTTCTCGGCGTCACACCAAAGCTTGGCGAAAAAGTTTCTCTCTCCTACACACTCTGTGACAGTACACAGTCCGGCAGCACGCAGACCGCCACATTTACTCTGGTCGGTTACTGGAACTTTGATGATGTCATGCCGGTTCACTATATCAACGTTTCCAGAGATTACGTGGACGAGGCAATCGCCATCGGTCAGAAAGAAGGGCTCACAAACTTTCGCACCGATTTAAACGTTATGCTCCGTTCCAGCTTTAATATCGAGAAAACAATGGAGAATATCGACACAGATCTCGGTTACAACTGGAACACACGCGACGAAGAAAACAGCGTACGTATCGGTGCTAACTGGGGATATACCGCCTCCCGTCTGTCCGATAATCCGGACACTATCTCCCTGGTCGGTGTCATCTGCTTTTTACTCCTGACCGTCTTTACCGGATTCCTGATCATTTATAATATTTTCCAGATATCCGTCACAAGTGATATTCGATTTTACGGACTTCTCAAAACCATCGGTGTCACCCCGGCACAGCTTCGCCGGATCATACGACAGCAGGCTCTCTTCCTCTGTCTGATCGGCATTCCGATCGGACTTGTTCTCGGCTATCTGATCGGATGCCAAATGACTCCGCTGATCTTAAAGAGTTCTAACCTTTCACTGTCCGGCACGATCAGCACATCCCCATGGATCTTCCTTGGTGCCGGTCTTTTCGCTCTCGGCACGGTTCTTCTTTCCTGCTTCCGTCCGGGACGAATGGCTTCCAGAGTATCTCCGGTAGAGGCCGCCAAATATACGGAGCTTTCACGCTCGCGCGCCAAAAAACGCCGCACACGCGGAGCCAGAGTACATCAGATGGCATTTGCCAATCTGGGACGAAACAAACGCAAAACTGTTCTGGTCGTGATATCGCTGTCTCTGTCCATCGTACTGTTAAATATTCTGGTGCTGTTCGTCAACGGCTTTGATATGGACAAATATCTCTCCAGAATGCTGTGCGGCGATTTCATCGTCAGCAATAACAGTTATTTCCGCTATGACGGAAACATGAATGAAAACATCTCACAGGACACAATCGATGAGATCCGGCAAAACACCCAGAACAGCCTGAGCGGCTGTGGCTACAAGCCAAAAGATGACATCCAGCCGGTCACATGGATCACAGAGAAGACCTACCGCAAGCTCCATGATGATATCTATACCAAAGAGGAGCTGGAGCAGAACTTAAGCTACGAGGATCACCGGAATGGCCGGATTGCGTCCGATATGCAATTGGAAATTCTGGATTCCTCCCTGCTTTCAAAGCTGACCATTCACAGCGGAGATCTGTCCGCTTTATCGGACACATCAAAACATGCGATCGCAATCGTTGTCGATACAGACGATTACGGAAATATGATTAACCCGGAGAAATATCCAAAGGTCGGAGATACTCTGAAGGTATCTTATATCCGGAAGGATGGCGTTATTGATGCGCGCACCGGCGAGCCGGCTGATGACTCTACCCCGGAACAATACCTGCAGTACCATATTTTTAAATCACGCAATATCAATTACACCGTGTGTGCTCTGGTCAGCGTGCCGTACAGCATGAGCTACCGCTACTCCGTTGACTCCTATTCCACGGTTCTCACGCACGATCAGTTTCTGGTGGACAGCGGTCAGAAGGCATCCCGGTTGTTTTATCTGTTTGATACGCCAAACCGCAAAGCGGAAACCAGCGCGGAGCGTTATCTGAAACGTCAGACCTCCGGTCCTGCCAGCGAGCTCAGCTTCGACAGCCGTGCTTCGCAGCGTGCTTCACTCAACAGCTTCAAGCATCTCTTCATAATCTGCGGCGGCTTCCTGTGCGCAGTCATTGCGCTGATCGGCACACTGAACTTTATCAATGCGATCCTGACCGGCATCCTGACAAGACAGCATGAATTTGCCGTGCTGCAGTCCGTTGGCATGACGAACCGTCAGCTTCGCACCATGCTGATCGAAGAAGGCCTGTTTTACGCCATCAGCGCATCGCTGCTTGCCCTGGCGCTGTCGACCGTACTGACCTTTCCGATCGGACATATGTTTACCAACACCGTCTGGTTCTTCACGGCGCGCCCAACACTTGTACCGGTATTTATTGCCGTTCTCGTATTTCTGATTGTCGGATGCACCGTTCCTGCACTGCTCTATCGTCAGGAAAGCAGGGTCAGTGTAGTTGACCGTCTGAGACGCACGGAGTAGGGATAGCTGAAAACGAGTCTATAATAAAAAAGAGAAACACCAGTAGCGGCAATGCCGGTACTGGCGTTTCTCAGTTTATTCAGATTTCATCTGCATCAGAATCTATAATTCCTTTGATATCTCGACCACTGCAGAATAAACTACTGCATAGTAATCTGTCATATATCAAACTCCTTTGCAAGCGCCTCATCCACTTCGTCAGCAGAATATACCCTGCCTGCTTTAATAGAATCGACACCCTTCTGCAACTTTGCATCAAGCTGATTTCTGGTCATCGCACCAACAGATGACGGCTTTGAAGAAGGAAGGCGCAATTCAAACGGCATTCCCTTGTTCAATACAATCTGACTATAAAGCATCTGAATTGCACTTGAGGGAGAAATACCCAGTTGCGAAAGAATTCCCTCCGCATTATCCTTGAGATTCGTATCTATTCTTGCATATACAGCAGATGTGTTTGCCATAGTATCGCCTCCTTTTTCTTAATATTTTATCCATGTTTGCTTGCAATTGCAAGCAAATCCAACACATTTAATATTTCAATCTCTGACTATTTCACCTGCAGCTTAACGGATGCTTTCTTTCCGCTTCCATCCGTTGCATAAACAGTAATCCTGACAGTTCCCTTTTGTTTTGCTTTCACAATTCCCTTTGCAGAAACTGTTGCTTTCTTCGCACTGGACGTCTTCCAGTAATACTGATTCGATGCCAGTTTCTTGCCCGGCTTTGCCTGAACCTTTAATTTCAGCTTCTTGCCTTTCTTCAGGCTGCGTGATCCCTTCTTGATCGCAAGCTTTTTCACTGCTTTTTTCATAACCTGAACAGTAACTTTACGACTTGTTCCGTCTGCTGCCGTCACGGTGATCACTGCTTTTCCAGTCTTCTTTCCTGCCTTCACAACACCGTTTTCATTTACCTTTACAACAGATGATTTGCTGCTTGTAAACGATACTTCCTGATCATCGGTGTCTGTGATAAAGTCCGCGGAAAGTGTCATTTTCTTTCCGGCTGCCAGCTTATATTTTGTTCCAACCGAAAGATTCTTTACACCTTTGACACTTGCTTTCAAAGTAAAGCTCATTGCGGTGTGTGAGTTGTCTCCGTTTGTCCCCGATGTTGCGCTCGGACCGGTACCCGGAGCTTTTGTATTTCCCGGTGCCGGTGTCTGGCTCGGTGATGCACTTGGGGTTGTTGTATCACTTGGTGCAGGCGTCTGACTTGGTGATGCACTTGGCTTGTCAGTCTCTCCCGGTGCAGGTGTCTGACTTGGCTCTGCGCTTGGCTTGGCTGTATCACTTGGTGCAGAAGTTTCACTTGGCTCTGCACTCGGCTGGGCTGTATCACTTGGTGCCGGAGTTTCACTTGGCTCTGCACTTGGCACGCCAGTCTCTCCCGGTGCCGGCGTCTGACTTGGCTCTGCGCTTGATCCCGGTGCACTGCTTGGTGCTGGTGTCTGGCTCGGTACGGCACTTGGTGTAAGGCCCGGTGCCGGTGTATCACTTGGAGACACTGTTACTTTCGGTGTGCTGCTTGGTACGGCACTTGGCGATGTCGTCACCTTCGGCGTACTGCTCGGTACGGCACTTGGCGATACTGTCTCCTTTGGTGTGCTGCTTGGTACGGCACTTGGCGATGTCGTCACCTTCGGCGTACTGCTCGGTGCGGCACTCGGTGATGTCGTCACCTTTGGCGTGCTGCTTGGTACGGTGCTTGGCGATGTCGTCACCTTCGGCGTACTGCTCGGTGCGGCACTCGGTGTCTCTGTCCCATTCGCCTTAACATCGGATACCTCAAATGTCATAGATATCGTATTCGTCCCCTGATAAGATACCCCATTAAAATATGCTTTCTTGCTTTCCGTAGTCACATCATCAATATAGGTAATTGCCCAAATATTGACAAATGCAAAGTCAAACACATTGTTCGCTTTTCCTGTTGTACTCTTCAAGCTGCTATTATAAGTAAACACACTATTATTCATGGAATACTCTTTTCCATTGACTGTTATGGACTTTACCTTAAGCGTGGCATAGCTGATCGGTGAATCCTCCGGCTCCGTCGCCTGAATATCCTTCAAATACAGAGAACCGATATTCTGAAGCTGCGTATCCGTCACCTTCAAGGTCATTGTATATTCCTGATCTGCTGTCGTGATATCTGCACTTTCTTCGCTGACGGTAGTGCCCCAGTCGTTCGTATTCATCATATAAAGCTTCGTACGGATATATGTCGGTTTTGGCACTGTCACCTTACACTCTGCCTTATAGCCTCCTGCCACAGATGCCGTGATCGTACAGCTTCCGGCGCCCACTGCCGTAACAAGTCCGGATGAACTCACCGTTGCGACCGTGTCATCATCGGATGACCAGGAGATCAGATCCTGACTGTCCGCCGGTGTCAGAGAAGCATTAAGCTGTACTCCCGCATCGCCAACACTGACTGTAATCCGATCCTTGTCCAGTGAAATCCCTGTTGCCGTAGAGGATGCACGGTAAATCTCCATCACCGCATTCACAACCTCCGGATGTACAACCGTATTCGTTGAACGGTCGATCAGACAGAAGCCATACACTCCGTTATAACCATTATCCCATGCTACCGGTACCAGACCATTCTGTTTCGCATAATAGCAGACCTTTTGATAGAAATCGGCACGGCATACCGTATTCTGACTGTCTATCGAAGACTTATTGATCGCACCAAACTCTCCGATCACCACCGGGTATCCCTGCGAAACAAACTTATCTTTTAATTTCTTGAACTGGGATACCATATAGCTTTCATCCCCCCAGGATGCCTTCTTCGTAGAATCCGTTGCCTTGCTGCCCCACTGCGTAACCGCCTGAGATTCCGTTCCACAGAACTCCCATGGAGCATAATAATGAACGGAGATCATGATTCTCTTCTCTCCGGCTGCCACACCGGATGACAAATACTGATCTGTTGGCAGCGCAAAACCATAATCACCAACCGTATAATTAATATCCGTATTCCATCCCGGAATCAACAGCCAGCGCTTGTCATTATTGCCGCCGGTCTGACGAACCGTATCCACAAAGATCTGATTATATGTATTAATATTCTCATAATGCGTTCTGTTCGGATCACCATAAGTTCCATCAAATTCCTCATTCATCGACTCAAAGATCAGATGCTCATCGTAGTCCTTAAAGCGCGTTGCAATCTGCTGCCAGCATGCCTTATACTTCTCCCGGATCTTCGTCTGATCGCTGCTTCCGCAAAGAAGCCATCCTCCATTGATCGTCGTATAGCCATCTCCATGCATATTCACAATCGCATACATATCGTTCTTCACACAATAATCCACAACCTCCTGCACACGGTCAAGCCAGGCAGAATCAATCTGATATCCATTATTATCGTCAATCTTGTTCAGATAAGACACCGGAATGCGGATCGACTGAAAGCCTGCACTTTTCGCAGCCAGTACAAACTGCTCCGTCAGCTTCGGGTTGCCCCATGCTGTCTCATTCGGAGTTCCGGCATCATTCGCTTCGAGCGAATTGCCCAAATTGTAACCAACTCCCATTGCCTCCGTGATCTGCTGTTGATTCAGATCCTGAAATGATGATGTCGAAGTCGCTGCACGAGCCGGCACACCCCCTGTTCCACCGGATGTCAATGAAGCGATCGTCATCGCTGCACTCAGCAGCACCGCCAATACTCTTTTGTTCTTGCGCATATAATGCCCTTCCTTTCCATTTTGTACAAAACAACCCCAGCGTTCTGCCCTCCAAGAATTGCTTTGCAATTCTTGGAGGTATCCCACCACATTACGATCTTTTTCCTATACCATTAAAAAAATGGGAACAATCCCCATTGCTCCCGCTTGTAATTATATCAAATATCTTTTTGAATTACTATACACTTTTACAAATATTCTACTTTTTACTCTTGCAGTTCTGCTAAAATCCGTAGCACCTCAGATTCCGGCAAGGAAAGTTTATCCGCAATTTGGGATGGGGTCATATGAAACCCTGTGTATAATATTTCTATTTTGCCCTCGAGCCTTCCTTCGATCTTTCCTTCGATTTTTCCCTCGAGCTTTCCCTCTTCATATCTTTCCCTATATTCCTGCTGTAATGTCATATAATCCAGCCTCCACTTCTCATTCTGACGGACAGACTGCACCGCCTCCTCCAGATCTTGTGTGAAAGCATCCGATACACCCTTTCCATATTGATCAAATGTGCAGATAAAAATGACATAGCTTTTCTTCAGGTTCCTATAATCCTCCCCCTTTTCAAGAATATTCAGATCAATCATCCCCTGACAATACGGTCTGCTTTCAAATATCATGCTTTCACATTGATGCCATTAAGCATGGCATCAAAGATCATTTCCAAAGTGTTCACACTCATCTGCTCCAACTGATCCTTCGGTGTATACTTCATAAAGAAATGCAAACGATTTCTCCACATATAATATTCTATAAAAGTATTTGGTCTTTTGTTATTCGCTCCCATCTGATGTAAGGCTTTCGCTGCCGGCAAAGTTCCATCCTCCGGCACATCCGCATATAATGTCTGCACCATGCCCTGCGCAAAATCAATCTTCATCCCGCACTACTGCACATACTCCGGCATCTGGGTATGGTATACTCTGGCACCTGCCATTCCCGTATCGGGATGTTGCTCCAAATAAGTATACAATTCCGCGATAGCCTGTTCATCTACCATCGCATCATCCAGACACATCGCATAAGAGTAACCCTTTTCTAACACAAGCCGGAGCCCGGTATTAAATCCACCGGATCCCCCAAGATTCTCTGCATTTTGCAACAGTGTCACCTGATCGCCATACTTCTCCAGGATCCTCTCAGGGCTTCCATCTGTAGAAGCATTATCACCACCGATCGTGTCAAGCAAAATCAAAAGTTTTACAACAATCTGCAGTACAGCAAATCATCTACAAATCTCGTGGTATATATGTTATAATGTACTATACCTCAAGGAGATCCAAGCGACCACAATGCAGGCATTTGGTTATCCGGGGTTATTAACGAACAAATTAGCTTTCAAAACACATAACAAGCTTTGAAAAAGCGGATTTTCGAGTTATCTAAGTGGAACTTTTCAAACATAGCAACTCAATACGTGGAGAAGATTTCTATCGAAAAACCATAGTTTATGAAAAGAGGTGACCGCCTATGAAAAATAAGGCAAACACAGAAACATCTTTGAAACCTTCTAAGAAAAAGAGTAACACGAAGATTTCAATCAAAACAAAGATCATTGGAACCATCGTACCGGTTGTAACCATTTTGATCGTTGTCATGATCTTACTGTCCTACACAATTTCCGGCAAGATCATTTCCAACAATGCAACCAGTCTGTTGGATTCCTCCATCAGCTACCAGTCAGAAAGTATTGCCGGATGGCTAAATGAAAATCTTGCAGCATTTTCTACGGCAAAGCAGACCATTGAGCAGACCAAAGCGTCCGGTGCGGAATTGCAAAAGTTGTTAGATTCCTACTATGAGTATAATGCCAATTATCCAAACGGACTTTATGTCGCTGATGAGGAAGGTAATGTCATCAAGGCCAGCAAGTCAGAGCAGACTTTTCATGATGTTACACAGTCTACCTGGTACCAGGAAGGACTTTCCCGTATTAATATGAAATACGGCAGTGCTTACGAAAGTGACGACGGAACAAACCAAGTCAGTGCTTCCGCATTGTTAAATGACGGTTCCGGCACGATCCGCGTAATCTCTGCAGATGTATCTCTTCAGAGAATTGCCGTAATCGTTAATTCCTTTGTCAAAATGAATGATGCCGCAGCCTTTCTGATCGATACGAACGACGGAACGATCCTGGCACATCGTGATTCTTCTCTCGTGTCCACGAAATTGGATACATCCAACAAGGATGCCTTTTTATCCTCTGTAGCAAAGAAGATTTCCGACAACGATTATGACACTTGCGAATTGAATGGTAATCTGACCGGATTTGAAACCGTTTCCGGAACAAACTGGGTACTGGTGTCCTACATTCCGGACAAGATCATTTACGCAGATGTCAACAGTCTTCGTACAAAAATGGTCGTTATCGCAGTCGTTGCCCTTTTAGTTCTGGTCGTTTTAGTCGAGCGAATTATACATCTGGTTGTCAAACCGGTACGCAGACTTACTAAGACAATTACCACAATGGCAGATGGTGATTTCACCGTTGATGTCAAGGTCAAAGGCAGTGATGAGATTGGACATATGGGCAGAAGTGTCCGGCATTTCCTAGATTCCATTCGGGGTATGTTGTATGAGATCCACGAAATCTCCGACAGAGTATCTGAGCAGTCAGACACGACCAACAACCTGTCCGTAGGAATGTATGATTCCGCATCCGTACAGGCAAAATCCATGCAAGAATTGAACGTCACCGTCGATGAGCTTTCCCGCTCTATCAGCGAAATTGCCGACAATGCCACAACACTTGCTATGGTCGTTTCTGATACAAAACAGACAAGTACAAAGGTAGAGTCACATATGCAGCAGACTGTCACCGCTTCCATTCAGGGTAAAAACGATATGCGCCAAGTCAATGATGCAATGGAGACAATCAGTTCTTCTATCCGGAAATTAGACCAGGCAATCGATAAGGTCGGAAAATCTTCTGAGGAAATTGAAAAGATCGTAGGCGTCATTGGTAATATTGCAGATGAGACGAATCTCCTTTCCCTGAACGCTTCGATTGAAGCAGCACGCGCCGGAGAAGCCGGCAAGGGATTTGCCGTTGTCGCAACAGAAATTGGTAAGTTAGCACAGACCAGTACCGAGTCCGTTGGTCACATCGTGGAATTGATCAACGAGGTAACCGGTCTTGTACAGGAGACCATCAAACAGGCAGCTGACAGTATGAAAAACATTGATGACAGCAGTCTCATGATCAATACTGCGTTGCGTACTTTCGATGAAATCTTTAACGATATTCAGGTAACGGAAGATTTGATCAAACAGATGATGACTAAAGTAAGCGAAGTAGATTCTGTAGCAACAAATGTCGCTGCCATTTCCGAAGAACAGGCAGCCAGCACACTGGAAATCCAAGCCACTTCCGAAAACATGGTGGCACAGGCAAACAGCATTGCTGATAACAGCAATATTGTCATGGACGGTGCCAAAGAACTTTCGCAGAGTGCAGACAATCTGAAAGAACATATTGGTCGTTTCAAAATATAAGACGCAAATTTGCGCAGAAATGAGGGTAACTATGCAATACAGAAAAAAATTATTGACAAAAATATTTTCTGTGGTTCTCTGCCTTGGCTTGCTGACGGGCTGCTCCAATGGCAGTACACAGAGTGATAATGCTTCCGGCATCAAAATGTACCTCACGGTCTCTACGGCTGATACTTTTCGCCAAACGATCATTGATGCTGCGAAACAACAGGCTCAAAAAATTGGTGCAGAACTTACAGTGCAAGATGCACAAGGTTCTTTGGAAAACCAATTAGCACATATTAAAGAAGCAGTAGATAGCGGTTATGATGTCATCCTCTGCAACCCTGTTGATACAGATACGGCACTGCAATTACAGGTAGCTGCAGGTGATCTGCCTATCGCTTTCTTTAACTCCTGCCCTAATTCGGAGCGATTGGAAGCAGGCAAGTACATCTTCGTTGGATCCAATGAGAAAGAAGCCGGAAAATATCAGGCAGAATATATCTTGAATAAATATTCTTCCAAAAACGACATTAATGTGGCTATCTTCAAAGGCGAGAAAACACATTCCGCTACTTTAGGAAGAACAAATGCATTGAAACATACCTTAAATGCATCCGGCAAAAATATCCATTATGTCTTCGAGGACAATGCCGATTGGTCAACAGACACGGCAAAAGAATACTTTAACTTGTTCCTCAAGACCGGACAGCCTGTCGATGTTGTAGCATGCAACAACGACGATATGGCACTTGGAATCGTGCAGTCGTGCGAGGAGAACCATATTTCCTTTGATACTCTCCCTGTCATTGGTGTAGATGCCACCGATGCCGGTTGTCAATCCATCAAAGACGGCAAAATGGCATTTACGATCTATCAGTCCGGCTCCGGACAGGGTGAATATCTGATCAAAGCTGCCGCTCGTTTGGCACAAAACCAATCATTGGAAGGTATCAAATATTTGTCAGATGATCAAAAATATGTATGGGTTCCATTTGAAAAAGTGGATAAAACAAATGTAGATCAGTACTAATACTACGATGACATGCATATGATATAAGATAACTAAACAAGAGCAAAACACTGGTTTTGCTCTTGTTTATGGAAGCATCCCAACGAGAGTGTGATACTTTTTCTGTAAAATAATGATTAGAAGGTTCTTCTATGATAAAATAAATATCATTAGGAGGGCCTTTTATTATGGCAAGACAAAAGAAA
>NZ_DBLXSO010000033.1:0-33718 GCF_057878315.1 Jutongia sp.
TAAAAAATTACAGCTTTTAATATATCCTATTAAGATAAGGTGTGGTATAGGATATGGCAAAATAAAATATGACGTGGAAGAATGGACGTCGTCTGCTTTTGATGGAGAAGCATATTATTTGGCAAGGGATGCGATCAATGCGGTTAAACGAAAAAAAAGTAATGTCATATGCTTTAATACAAATTCAAAATATGACAGATATTTAAATGAATTTTGTTTATCAACTCAGCAGATCAGGTTGAGACAACCGCAGGTTGCAAATATAATTGAGATTATATCAGATATTATGCTACCCCTTAAGGACAGCTGGGAGGATACTTCGTTTTATAGCTGGTTATTGGACAATAGATACAAATTGTTAGAACAAGAATATTGGAGCGTGGGGTATAGAAGACAGGAGAGTCCGGAAATGCCTGTCATAAATTATGAAATACTTTACGAAGATAGAAATTTATATTATGAAAAGAAAGCTGACAAGCTGTCATTTTATATGGATGAATTTTGGGTTCGTGGTATGTCAACAGAAATTGCTCGAATTATGAATACTTCTCGGCAAAATATCGACAGATATATAATATCAGCGAGAATAAAGGAAAGGAGAACAAGGGATAAAGCGATATTTGATTTACTAGGGGAGGATATATGGAAAACTATTTGATTTTATTGATATTCCATTTGATTGGTGATTTTTACTTGCAAACAACAAAGGTCGCAAGATGTAAAAATGCAGCAAAGGGAGAATTGTGCGGAGAATGTCAGAAGTGTAAAAATAATATATGGTTTAATGGAGAATATTTACTAATGCATTCCGTGCTGTATATTGTTCCGTTTTTGGTGTTGTATTTTGTGGCGGGATGGAAATCTGCGACTGGTGCCATAGCGATATTATTGGCAACACATATATTGATAGATGCAACGGCTTGTTATTTTAACAAGAAAATGAAACAAACAGTTGTCTTTATTATTGATCAGATGCTGCATATGGGAGTTTTGTGCATAATATTACACATTTTTGGGTTCAACTGTGATGCCGGCCGTTATTATGAAGCGTTGAAAATTGTTTTTTTGAGTCTTGCGCTGATAATGCCATGCTCAATAATGATCAATAAATTGATTCAGGATATTTATCCTAATTCAAATGAGACGGGTATGTTTGATGTTGGTTCTATGATAGGAGTTATGGAACGGATATTGACAGTTGTTTTTGCCTGTTTAGGAAATTTTTCTGCTATTGCGATAATAATTACGATAAAAACTTGGGCGAGAACAAACGATTTAAAGGAGGCAGAGTTTAGAAATAAGTATCTGCTGGGAACATTAACAAGCTTGGTTTTGGCATTGCTGATTTTTATTATTTATAACGAGTTGTAGGAAAGCATTGCAGATGGAAGAGGGAAATTATGCGCCAGATAAAAATGATCCGATTTTATATGGGAAGAATATCGAGGAATCTCGCAGTTTTTATACGCTGGGGGATTTTCTCGGCGTTTGCAGGGCTTTTCGTGGGAGCCTTCAGTACGCTTTTTGCGTTTTGTCTGCGTCAGGTGACAACGTTTCGGACACAGAATCCGTGGATAATCCTGTTGCTGCCTTTGGCAGGTGTTGTCATTGTGTTTTTGTATGGAGTATTTCGCTATAAGAATGATAAGGGAACCAATATGGTGCTTTCCTCAATTCATGCGGAGGCAGAGGTGCCGTTTCGGATGGCACCTCTGATCTTTATTTCGACGATCATTACGCATTTGTTCGGCGGAAGTGCCGGTCGTGAGGGGGCAGCACTGCAGCTTGGCGGAAGTATCGGACAGCAGCTTGGCAAGCTGTTCCGGTTTGACGAGAAGGACCAGAGGATTGTTGTTATGTGTGGCATGAGTGCGGCATTTTCGGCGATTTTCGGAACACCGATCGCAGCGTCAATATTTTCGATGGAGGTTGTCAGCGTCGGCGTTATGTATTATGCGGCGTTGGTACCGTGCGTGTTTTCCTCGCTTGTGGCATCGAAGTTTGCGACGCATATGGGAATCGGACCAAATGTGTTCAAGATTCGTCATATGCCAATGTTTCAGGTGGTGCCCAGTCTGAAGATCATCGGGCTGGCGTTGTGCTGTGCGGCACTCAGCGTTGTTTTCTGTATGGCACTTCATTCTCTGGGAGATTTCTATCGGAAGAGACTGAAGAATCCATATATACGGATTGTAGTGTCTTCGCTGGTGATCATTCTGCTGACGATTCTTTTGCAGACAGACGATTATATGGGAGCCGGTGTGCCGGTAATCCAGCGTGCGATCCGCGGTCAGGTGGATCCGCTTGCCTTTGTCTGGAAGATTGTTTTTACGGCACTTACACTGGAAGCGGGCTTTAAGGGCGGTGAGATTGTGCCGTCGTTTTTTGTTGGTGCGACATTCGGCTGTCTGTTCGGGCAGCTTCTTGGGATTTCGCCATCGCTTTGTGCGGCGGTCGGAATGATGTCGGTATTCTGCGGTGTTACTAATTGTCCGATCACATCGATGCTCATTGCGTTTGAGCTGTTTGGGTATCATGGAGTGCCGTTTTTCCTGCTCGGAATCAGCGTCAGCTATCTCATGTCGGGCTATTACGGGCTTTATCATGACCAGACGATCGTGTACTCCAAGTATAAGACGGAATATATCAATCGAAAGGCGCGGGAATAAAGCAAAGTTAGAAACGATGTTTGTAATGTTATGGGAATTGCCTGGCAATAAAGTAATTCGTGACATCAGCCGGGGGAAATATTCCTGACCCAACATCATAATAATCTAAAAAATGCCGGGACAAGTGTATCGCATTGCCCCGGCATTCGCTATCTGTTTGTTATTCTCTTGATGTGATGGGCTCTGTAAGCTCGTCCAGATGTCCCTCGTAAATAAAACGCAGAAGATTGTTCGTCTGACGCAGTGCCTTTGCCAGCAAAGGCGCCGGAAGTGTAAGATTCTCTGTGAAATCCGCGAATTCGTCCAGATCAACGACTTCCACATGCTTGTCCGGATAAATTAATACATCGATCAGGAGATCGTGGAAGATGTATGTATTCTCATTCGGGCGGTATTCTGTCTCGATAATATCACAGTACCAGTACACAAGCCTGTCAGCAGCATCAAAGACCTTGCTGATCTTGAAGCCTTCCTTCATATAATACACAGAAATACCGTGGTCAATATCTTTGCGCGGTTTCAGAATGTTCCATTTCGTCACAAGAATATTATCGTCCCGATAGAGGATCAGATCATCCTTCAATTCGACGGTTTCGTCTGGCATGTAACGCCTGCGGTACAAATGAATGGTATCCATGGTATTCTCCTTTGTGCGTATGTGTTCGTTCGCGGTACTGAAGTGTTACAGATAATTATAGCGGGCTTGCAGGGGATTGTAAATAATTTTTTCTGTAAAATGTATCCTGTGGACTTTTTGTACAATTTATTATATAATGTAACCGTATTTGTAGATTTTTTGTGCAATTCTTTCATGGATGCGAAAGAATTGCAAAATGGTGTTATAGTCATGAACAAAAAGGAAAAAAATATATTGAGAGCATTTGTGATGGTATCACAGGTCAGTATCACGATTCTGGTGCCGATCGCTCTCAGCGGATGGATCGGCTGGTGGCTGAATGGACAGTTTCACACGCAGATATGGTTTCTTATAATGATCGTACTTGGTGTAGGGGCAGCATTTCGCAATGTTTATTATCTGACAAAGTCCTTTTATTCAGAAGACATGAAAAAGGAGCATGAGCGCCTCCAATATATAGAAGCTTTGAAGAAGCAGGGACAGGCGCGCAGGGAACAGACGGAAAATGCTTCCGGAGAACAGAAGGATGCAGACAAGAAGAATTAAAGCTTTGTCAGAATAGTCGATATAGCGATTGTTTGTTGTACCGGATAATATGGAGGATTCGTATGAGACAGGCGAAACAGACTCTGAAGGAGCTGATGGCAGGTCTGGCTGTGTGGGGAGGGTTTGTGTTTGTGATCCTGATGATCGTATCTAGACACAGACTGGCAGTGGCATGTGGACTTCTGACCGGACTGGGGACTGCGGTATGGCTTATATGGCATATGTACCGTCATTTGGACATCGCCCTTGATCTGGGGGAGAAGCATGCAGCGCGCCACATTCAGGTGTCCTCTGTGAAGCGTTTTCTGGTAATGGCAGTCGTACTGGCGGCAGCTATGATGGAGTATCGTTACATTCATCCGATTGGAACGGTGCTTGGAATGTTTGGCGTGAAGATATCGGCATTTATGCAGCCGAAGATTCACAGGATCATGACATCGCAGAACAGACAAAAGAAAGCGGATGAGAGCAAAGCTCATCGGCAGAATGTCTCAGGCGATGCACAGGGATGAGTATTCACCGCTACAGCCGGTGGTTTACACATAACAGAAGAAGGCAGGGTAATCCTTCTTCGTAAATAAAAGAAAAGGAAGGTGAGAATGTGGGAATCAGGGTCTTAGCCATTTCGAAGGGGCTGGGAAGTGCAATACCTGTATACGCAGACAGCAGCGCGCAGGTGGATTTCTTTATCCACGGATATACGAAGCTGCGGTTTCTCGGACAGGATGTCTATTTTACGACAACGCATATATCAATGATCATCGTTATTCTGGCGATTCTTGTATTTGCGTTATTTGCAAACCGTGCTATCCGGAAAGCAGATCCAAATGAAGTACCGGGACCATTTTTGAATGCGGTCGAATTGATCGTAGAGATGTTAGACAAGATGGTGGCGGGTTCCATGGGAAGTAAGATTGCCGTGAAATTCCGTAACTATGTCAGCGCACTCTTTATATTCATTCTGGTCTGTAACCTGTCGGGGCTTTTGGGACTTAGAGCTCCAACCGCAGATTACGGAGTCACATTTCCGCTGGCGCTGATCACATGGTTTATGATTCAGTTCAATGGATTTAAGTATCAGAAGTTCGGTAAGATCAAGAGTTTGTTTGAACCAATCTTTCTGTTCTTCCCAATGAATCTGATCAGTGAGTTTTCAACGCCGATCTCAATGTCTCTCCGTCTCTTCGGTAATATCTTATCGGGAACGGTTATGATGGGATTGCTCTATGGTTTGCTGCCAAAGGTTCTGACGCTGGTATGGCCGGCGGCGCTTCATGCGTATCTGGATGTTTTCTCAGGATGTATTCAGACGTATGTATTCTGTATGCTGACGATGTGCTTTGTTGCGGATGCGATCGGCGAAACAGAGTAGTTGAAAAAGATTTTATTTTAAGGAGGATATTATAATGAATATTACAAACGAAGGTTTAGTTTTAATGGGTTCTGCTATTGGTGCAGGTCTTGCAGTTATCGCCGGTATCGGTCCTGGTGTAGGTCAGGGTATTGCAGCCGGTTATGGTGCTTCTGCGGTAGGTCGTAATCCGGGCGCAAAGGGAGATATTATGTCAACCATGCTCCTTGGTCAGGCGGTTGCCGAGACAACAGGTCTTTATGGTCTCGTTATTGCACTGATCCTGTTATTTGCCAATCCTTTATACAGCAAGCTGTAATTTTGCAGTAAATACAGTTGAAAGGAGGCAGAATACAGGTGAGTGTAATGAATGTAGCTTTAGCACAGAGTGGGCTTGGAGATTATATTTTCGGACTGGATCCACAATTGATCTTTGACAGTCTGATCACCCTTCTGGCTATGTTTGTCCTTTTTCTGTTTTTGTCGTACCTATTATTCAATCCGGCGCGAGATCTGATGCAGAAGCGTCAGGAAACGATCCGTCAGGAGATGGAGACAGCGGCAAAGGAAAAGGCAGATGCGATTCAGTTTAAGGAGCAGTATGACGAGAAGCTGAAGAACGTTGATAAGGAATCCGAAGAGATTCTTTCAGAGACAAGAAAGAAAGCTCTGAAGAAGGAGACAGCGATCGTGGACGAGGCGAAGCAGGAGGCAAACCGTATCCTGGATCGTGCCAACCGCGAGGTAGAGCTGGAGAAAAATAAAGTCAAGGACGAAGTGAAGCAGGAAATGATCTCTGTAGCGGCAGCAATGGCTGGCAAGGTCATCGAGGTTTCTCTTGACGAGGACAAGCAGTCACAGTTGATCGAAGACACTTTAAAAGAGATGGGTGATGAGACATGGCTAAGTTAGTATCAAAAACCTACGGAGAAGCTCTTTTTGAGCTGGCAGTAGAGGAAAATAAGCTGGATGCCCTGATGGAAGAAGTGGAGGCGGTCATTCAGGTGCTTGATGCCAATGAAGATTTCGTCAAGCTGATGAGTCATCCGAAGATCAGTGTGGAGGAGAAATGCTCCGTGCTGGAAACTGTCTTTCATGGCAGAGTGAGTGATGAACTGACGGGATTCTTTCTGACGATCGAGGAGAAAGGAAGATTTAAGGAAATATATCAGATCTTATCCTATTTCATTGATGAGTGCAGAGAGTATAAAAAGATTGGTGTTGCACATGTGACATCTGCAGCAGCCTTGAAGGAAGAGCAGAAGGAGGCTGTTGAGAAGCGTCTGCTTGAGACAACGAAATACGAATCCTTTGTGATGAATTTTGAAGTTGATCCGTCACTGATCGGAGGGATGAAGATCCGGATCGGCGACAGGGTAGTGGACAGCAGTATTAAAACAAAGCTGAATAATATGGCGAAATCCTTGTCGGAGATTCAGTTATCGAATTAAAAAGACAGCACAGCAGAAACTATGAATATAGTCATTGTGTGTTTGTTGTGCCAGTAAGTTGAATGGAGGAGTATCATGAATTTGAAACCGGAAGAGATCAGTTCCGTGATCAAGGAACAGATTAAACACTACAGTACCAAATTCGATGTATCTGATACCGGTACCGTCATTCAGGTAGCGGATGGAATTGCCCGTATTCATGGTCTGGAAAATGCCATGCAGGGCGAGCTCCTGGAATTTCCAAATGATGTATTTGGAATGGTACAGAACCTGGAGGAAGATAATGTCGGTGCAGTGCTCTTAGGTGATCATAAAAATATCAATGAAGGTGATGTCGTTAAGACAACGGGACGAGTGGTTGAGGTGCCGGTAGGCGATGCGCTGCTGGGACGAGTTGTCAACGCACTTGGACAGCCGATTGATGGAAAAGGACCTATCGAAACAGAGAAATACCGTCAGATTGAGCGAGTTGCCTCCGGTGTTATTTCAAGAAAGTCAGTAGATACACCGTTACAGACAGGTATCAAAGCGATTGATTCCATGGTGCCGATCGGAAGAGGACAGCGTGAGCTGATCATCGGTGACCGTCAGACAGGTAAGACGGCGATCGCCATCGACACGATCATCAATCAGAAGGGTCAGGGCGTAAAATGTATTTACGTTGCCATTGGCCAGAAGGCTTCAACAGTAGCCACTATCGTAAAGAAGTTAGAAGAGTACGGTGCGATGGATTACACAACAATCGTAGCAGCGACCGCAAGTGAGCTGGCACCGTTACAGTATATCGCTCCATATTCCGGCTGTGCGATCGGTGAGGAGTGGATGGAGTCCGGAGAGGACGTACTGATCATTTATGATGATCTTACAAAGCATGCGGCAGCATATCGTACCCTGTCCCTGCTGCTCAAGCGTCCACCGGGACGTGAGGCATTCCCTGGAGATGTATTCTATCTGCATTCCCGTTTGTTGGAGCGTGCAGCGAGACTTTCCGATAAGCTGGGCGGTGGTTCCCTGACGGCACTGCCGATCATTGAGACACAGGCGGGCGATGTATCCGCATACATTCCGACCAACGTAATTTCCATTACAGATGGTCAGATCTATCTGGAAACAGAGATGTTTAACTCCGGATTCCGTCCGGCAGTAAACGCCGGATTGTCCGTATCCCGAGTTGGTGGTGCAGCACAGATCAAAGCGATGAAGAAGATTGCCGGGCCGATCCGTATTGAGCTGGCGCAGTTCCGTGAGCTGGCTGCGTTCTCGCAGTTTAGTTCCGACCTGGATCCGGAGACAAAGGCTCAGCTGGCACAGGGTGAGCGTATCCGTGAGATTTTGAAGCAGGATCAGTATAATCCAATGCCGGTAGAGAATGAAGTAATGATCATTTATGCGGCAACCAAGAAATATCTGATCGATATTGAGTTGGATCAGATCCTGGAATTCGAGAAAGAGCTCTTTGAGTATGTTGACACGAAATATCCGGAGATCCCGGAGGCGATCCGCACCAGTGGCGAGATGAGCGCAGAGATTGAGGAGAAGCTTGTGAAGGCGATCGAAGAGATCAAGGAAGAATTTACCAAGTAATGACGTATGTATAAAAGCAGAATGGAGGAATCAATCATATGGCCTCTATGAGAGATATTAAACGGAGGAAGGAGAGCGTACAGAGTACGGAGCAGATCACCAAGGCGATGAAGCTGGTGTCTTCGGTCAAGCTGACCAAGGCAAAGCAGAATGCGGAGGAGTCCAAACCGTATTTTGATACGATGTAT
Organism: Jutongia sp.; assembly: GCF_057878315.1. Classification (NCBI taxonomy): domain Bacteria; kingdom Bacillati; phylum Bacillota; class Clostridia; order Lachnospirales; family Lachnospiraceae; genus Jutongia; species Jutongia sp. The sequence continues at coordinate 8,427 of NZ_DBLXSO010000033.1, forward strand.
GAGACAGTAGCCGGGATGATTGCAAAGTCCGGACAGATGTCTCATCCGTTCCTGCAGAAAGGAAAATCGGACAAGAAAGCCGTGATCGTCGTGTCTTCCAATCGAGGACTGGCAGGCGGTTACAATTCCAATATCGTGAAGCTGATCTCGAAGGACGAGCGGTTCACACCGGAGAATACAAAGATATTTTCCGTAGGTACCAAAGGCAGGGATGCACTCGAGCATCTGGGCTATGAGATCGTAAGTGATTATTCGGAAGCCATGAACGGTCCGATGTATGACGATGCCATTGCTGTGGGAAAGGATGTGCTCAGCCAGTTTACGATGGGTAACATTGGTGAGATTTATCTGGTGTACACGATATTCAAGAATACCGTTGTACAGATCCCGACGATGGTAAAGCTTCTGCCGATCGATGCAGACGATATCACCTCGGAGAGCGAGGATGCAGCAGATCCGCTGGAACGCATTACGCTGATGAACTATGAGCCGGCAGCAGAGGAGGCTCTGGATGCCATTGTGCCAAAGTATATCAACAGTCTGATCTTTGGCGGTCTGACAGAGGCGTATGCCAGTGAGAATGGTGCACGTATGCAGGCGATGGATTCTGCAACGAGCAATGCAGAGGATATGATCAGCGATCTGTCTCTTCGGTATAACCGGGCTCGTCAGGCGTCTATTACGCAGGAACTTACAGAGATCATTGCCGGTGCATCGGCGATCCAGTAGTGGACAGAAGTGACAGAGCATGATCAATGAGAGAAGACTTCCGGTTCAGTCCGGAAGTAAAATATAACGATAATAATAGTATCTTGCCGGAGACGTGGCAGGATACAGCAGAATATAGGAAAAAGGAGTGAGATAAGAAAGATGGCAGATTTAAAGACAGGTAAGCTGACGCAGATCATCGGTGCCGTTCTTGATATCAAATTCCCGGAGGGCGGACTGCCTGAGATCAACGATGCAGTTAATGTGCCATTGGAAGATGGCAAAAAGCTGGTAGTTGAGGTGGCGCAGCATCTGGGAGATGATACGGTGCGCTGTATCGCCATGGGTCCGACAGATGGACTGAAGCGTGGCATGACCGCAGAAGCTACCGGCGGTCCGATCAGTGTTCCGGTTGGTGAGGCAACATTGGGACGTATGTTTAACGTACTGGGTGAGCCGATTGATGAGAAGCCGGCACCGACAGGAGTGCAGTATGATCCCATTCACAGAAAAGCGCCATCCTTTGAGGAGCAGTCGACAGCGACAGAGATTCTGGAGACAGGTATTAAGGTCGTTGATCTTCTCTGCCCGTATCAGAAGGGTGGTAAGATCGGTCTCTTCGGAGGAGCAGGTGTAGGTAAGACCGTGCTGATCCAGGAGCTGATCACCAATATCGCACAGGAGCATGGTGGATATTCCGTATTTACAGGTGTAGGTGAGCGTACCCGTGAGGGTAATGACCTGTACTATGAGATGATCGAATCCGGTGTAATTGACAAGACAACCATGGTATTCGGACAGATGAATGAGCCGCCCGGAGCACGTATGCGTGTTGGTCTGACAGGACTGACGATGGCAGAGAACTTCCGTGATCGTTCCGGTAAGGATGTGCTTTTGTTCATTGATAATATTTTCCGTTTTACACAGGCAGGTTCCGAGGTGTCTGCGCTGCTTGGCCGTATGCCAAGTGCCGTAGGTTACCAGCCGACACTGCAGACGGAGATGGGTGCGCTGCAGGAGCGTATTACTTCTACCAAGAAGGGCTCCATTACATCGGTTCAGGCTGTTTATGTGCCGGCCGATGACTTAACTGACCCGGCACCGGCCAATACCTTTGCGCATCTGGATGCAACGACCGTACTGGCGCGTTCCATTGCAGAGCTTGGTATTTATCCGGCGGTAGATCCGCTGGAGTCAACCTCACGTATTCTTGATCCGCATATTGTGGGTGAGGAGCATTACAGAGTAGCAAGAAGCGTACAGGAGCTTCTTCAGAGATATAAGGAGCTGCAGGATATTATCGCAATCCTTGGTATGGATGAGCTTTCCGAGGAGGATAAGCTTGTGGTGAACCGTGCAAGAAAGGTACAGAGATTCCTGTCACAGCCGTTCCATGTAGCGGAGCAGTTTACAGGACTTCCGGGTAAGTATGTACCGGTATCTGAGACGATCCGCGGCTTCCAGGAGATTCTGGACGGCAAGCATGATTCCATCCCTGAGAATTACTTCCTGAATGCCGGCAGCATTGACGATGTTGTAGAGCGCGCCGCTTCCGCATCCAAATAAGGAGGGCTTTGATGGCTGATAAAACATTTAATTTGCAGATCATCTCTCCGACCCGTGTGTTTTTTGATGAAGCTGTGGATATGGTAGAGATGAAGACCACAGAGGGTGAAATTGGTGTTCTGGCGGGACATATTCCGCTTACCACGATTCTCGAACCGGGTGTGCTGCGGATCAAAACCGACGGAAATGTCCGGGAAGCAGCTCTGCATGATGGCTTCGTTCAGATCCAGAAGGATAAAGTTACGGTGCTTGCAGAGTCCTGCGAGTGGCCGGATGAGATCGATGCCAATCGTGCCGAAAAGGCGAAGGAGCGTGCAGAACGCAGACTCACAAGCGGTTCGAAGGAAGTTGATATGGTGCGTGCGGAGCTGGCACTGAAGAAAGCGCTGATCCGTATCGACCTTGCCGGAAAGCACTAGCACATTTGACAGAAGTGGCTGTGTAGCTTGTGATATCATAGCGCAGGAGACCTTAAGAAGCTTCTTAAGAAATTTGTAAGAATTTCACCGGCATAATCGCTTAGAAATAACGAATATTTCATGTAATTATAGTTAAATAATTCATGCAACTAAAAAAATCACTGTAAATTCTATGAAATTTGCGGTGATTTTTTTTGTATTTTCTTGTGGTACGATTGAACCAGTGAAATTGACGAAAGGGGATCGGAATATGGCAGAGACAATATTACGGCTGCAGAATATCAGCAAGTATTATTATTCGGATACATCGGTAACGCAGGCACTGCGTAAGATCAATCTGGAATTTTCCATGAGTGAATTTGTGGCGATCACAGGAGAAAGCGGTGGCGGAAAGTCCACCCTGTTGAATATGATCAGCGGTATGGATACCTTTGATGAGGGAGAGATGTACTACCGTGGACAGCCAACGTTTCAGTACGATGATCAGGATTGGGAGGAGTATCGGCGTAATCAGATCGGATTTGTATTTCAGGATTACAGTCTGATCAATCATTATACCGCACTTGATAATGTTCTGGCGGCACTTGTGATTCAGGGAAAGGATCCGGCAGAATGCAGGGATGAAGCGATGGATTACCTCGAGCAGGTAGGTCTGACCGGGCAGGCAGCGCAGCGTGCTTCACAGCTTTCCAGTGGGCAGAAGCAGCGTCTTTCCATTGCAAGAGCACTTGCCAAGAATACGGACATTATCGTGGCAGACGAGCCGACCGGTAATCTGGACAGTGAGACCGGACAGCAGATCATGGAGATCCTGGAACGCTTGTCGCATCAGAAGCTTGTGATCATGGTGACGCATAACTATGATCAGGCGGCACCGTATGTGACACGCCGCATCCGTCTTCACGATGGAGAGGTAGTGACGGATGTTCCCGTGAATAAAAGGGATGAAAATGTGGATTCAGACTACCAAAATCCCCCCAAAAGTGAAAATAAAACCGGAAACAACGGAAAAGCCAAAAAGAAAAAGCAGAATATGGCACGTTTTTTCGCATTAAAAAATATTAAGATGCAGAAAGGAAGAGCGGGATTTTTCTTTGCCTTTTTCCTGATCACGGCAGTCGTATCCTTTCTGTTTATCGGAGAGCTGTTAGTCTATGCCGATGACCGCATCACAAAAGAGTACGACACCAGCGCATATCTCCAGAAGAATGATAAGCGTCTCTCTGTGCGGCATCCCGACAACAGTGTGCTGACAGAGAAGGACCGGGCGGCGATCGCCAGCGTCAAATATGTTGATCAGGTTGATCTTTGTGATTATGCCAATGATGTCAATTATTACATTGAGAAGGATAAGGATTATGAGGTGGCATATGGCAGCAAGGAAAGACTCATCAGTAATGTACAGGATGACTCCGATGAGGAGAACGATCAGGGAGTGCGGCTGTTAGACAAGTCGCATTTCATGAAATCCTCCACAGCGATCACCGGGGAGGATCTGTCAGCGGGACGTCTGCCAAAGGAGCGGAATGAGATCGTGCTTTATACTTCCGATTCCAGGAAGCTTAACAGTGAGATCACCTGTTATTTTTCTTCCGATAATCTTTGGAAGGAAGGCACCAGCTGTTACCAGAAGCTTAAAATTGTCGGTATTCTGAAGGACAATACCAAGCAGGTATATTTTCATCCGGAGCTTTGTGAGATGCTGACATACGGACTGGACCGGTTCGTTGTGTGGACGCAGTTTTGCTGGGATGCCCTGTATAATCAGTATAACGGAACTTTTAAGCCGGCGTATGTCGTGGTTGGCGATGGTCTGAAGAAGAATCAGGTGCGCGTCTCCGAAAATTATAAGATTCCATCGACCGGTTATGGACTCATTCCAAATGATTTAAAAAAGGCATTTGTGGGACAGGGATGTATTCATATTGAGCAGACAAAGAGCGGCATCGATGCGGAATTGAAGGATGCCATTGAGCAGAATATGAGTGCCGCTGGCTACGAAGAGGATTCGGAAGAGGAGTCTTCCGAAGATTCTGAAGATGGGGATAACGAAGATGGCATTAAGTTTGACATTGAGTATGTGGAGGATTTCAGCAAGCAGGGAGCAGACTTTATCGAGGTAAGTCCTGCTATTTACCGGAAGCTGAGAGACTATTACAATATTGGAACAACACAGGCGAGTGTGTACATTGCCAATTACAGCAAGACAGATAAAGTCATCAGTGCCTTGAAGGAGAAGGGATATGATGCCGTCAGCACACTCCGCGTCAGCAGCACAAGGTATATGCAGGATAAGGTTTACAAGCGTCTGGAGGTTATCGGAATTTCCTGCATGATCCTGATCATTCTGGCAATTCTTCAGATCCTGATCGTGCGCTCGATCCTCAAGATCAAGAAAAAGGATTACAGCGTACTCCGCTTTATGGGAATGCGCAGAAAGCAGTTATGCCGTATTACATATCAGGAAATGGGGGTTCATGGTATCGCGGCAGTTATCGTGACGTTGATCGTGATGCTGATCCTGCGTCAGGCAGGCGTCGCATTTATCAGGAATATGTTGTTCTATTACAGCATCATCGGCATCGTGGGATTCCTGGCATACAACATCATATTAATGCTTTTGACGGTATTTTTCTTTAATCGTACGTTGCGGACCACGTAGTTTCCGGGCTTTGCCGGATCAGACGGCAGAGAGGAAGCAGCGGGGGTGTGTATTAAAGGGGGGACGATATGGAGAAGGATAACAGAAAAAGAAAATGTTCCGATCTGCGGGAAGCGATGTTTTTCGCATTGCGCGATCTGAAATATCAAAAGAAACGAACATTTTTTATCGTGGTATTGTTTTTGACAATGGCAGGACTTTCTGCATTGTTTATCGGAGAACTGTTTGTTTATAAAGACGACCGTATTACAAGGAAATATGACACCTCGGCATTTCTGCAGAAAAACGACAGAAGGCTGTCGGTGCGCCGGTTGGATGGCTCCGGGCTTACAGAGAAGGATCGCAAACAGATTGAAAAGGTAAAATATGTGGAGGACGTGGATCTGTACGACTATGTCAATGATATTCAGTATGACGTATCGAAACGGATGAAGAATCCGTCCTACGTGCGGTCTACTACCGGAATCACAGAGGACGATCTGGTCAAGGGAAGGATGCCCCAAAACAGGCTGGAGATTCTCGTATCCGCTGAGGATGCGAAGTTACTTGGAAAGAAGAAAACCTACTATTTTGCCTGTGAAAATATATGGCCAAAGGGAGAGAAGTGCTGGTTTAAGATGAAGGTGGTCGGTGTGTGTGACCGCGAGGGAAGCCGACTGTATTTCGATCCTGAGTTCTGCCATATGCTATGTCCGGCACTGGATGGCTATAGCTACAAGATGGATTATGATCAGGATGTGATGTCAAGAAGATATACCAAGAGCTTCTCCTTTTATCCGATCGTTTCCGATGATCTGAAGGGGCGTCATGTGAGAGTATCCAAGAATTATGTCATGGATGCGTTTACCGGCTCCAATGGCGATCAGCTCAATGTCTATAGTGCATTTTCGGGTATGCGGCTTCCGTTTCACATTACGAAGACGGAGGGCGGAAGCGTGGTTTCTGTGGATGAGACCGAGGATACAACGGAGGCACAGGTATACACCTTTAATAACGGTTATCTGGATGTCGATCTGGAGCTGATCGACCAGGGCGGTGAGTTTGTCGAGGTAAGTCAGGATCTGTTTGACGAGATATATCCGGAGCAGACGACGCAGGCAAGTGTTTATATTTCACATTATACGAAGACAGCGAAGGTGATCAAAAAACTTCAGGAGATGGGATATGATGCAATTAGTACATATCAGGTCAGCGCGACCACATACATTGCGGGCAAGGTCATGAAGCGGTTATATATTATCTCGTTTTCCGTTGCGATCCTGATCATTCTGTCGTGCATGATGTACTTCCTGCTGCGTCAGATCATCCGCATGCAACAGGGACAGCTTCAGACACTCCGGTTTATGGGAATGCGGCAGCGCCCGCTGGAGCTGAATGTATACATACAGTTGATCCTTGTGGATGTGTCGGCATCGGTTGTGATGTTTGCGGCATCAGCATTCCTGAGGCTGCGGAGTGCGACAGTTTACCGGATCTGGCAATATCAGAGTGTATGGAGTCTTTTATGGTTCTTTGTATATAATCTGGCGGTAGCCGTTGTGGCGACTGCCCTGACACTGATGCATTTTCGGTCATCGGAGGGATGGCAGAATGGAGGAAAGAGAAATGGTAAAAATAGATAAACTCGATAAATACTTTAATAAAGGAAGGTCCAACGAGAACCATGTGCTGAAGGAAGTCAGTCTGGAAATGGAAGAAAAGGGTCTCGTATGTATCCTTGGTGAAAGTGGATCGGGCAAGACCACACTGTTAAATACGATCGGTGGTCTGGATACATTTCGCAGCGGAACCATTACGGTAGACGATGTCGTCCTTAAGAAATATGAGCAGAAAAAGGTCGAGCGTCTTCGAAATCAGAAGTTCGGTTATATTTTCCAGAACTACTATCTGCTGCAGGATTACACGGTGGCATATAATGTCAAGCTGGCGTTAAACGTGTTTGATCTGACCGAGGAGCAGAAGGATGAACGTGTGGATTACGTGCTGGAAGCCCTTGGAATGGCGCGCTACAAAAAGAAACGTGTGTCGCAGCTTTCCGGTGGACAGCAGCAGCGCGTGTCGATCGCCAGAGCATTGGTGAAATCACCGGATATCATTCTTGCCGATGAGCCGACCGGTAACCTCGATGAGGAAAATACCCTCAACACCATGAGCATCCTCAAGAGCATTTCCAAGGAATGTCTTGTGATTTTAGTTTCTCATGAAAAAGCCATTGCAAAGTTTTTCGCCGATCGTATCATTGAGATCCGCGATGGCGAGATCGTAAAGGATTATGCCAATGATGCGAAGGGCGCATACCAGAAGATGGACGATGCCAACATTTATCTGAAAGATATGGAGCGGCAGGAGATCGACGATGAGTTTATCAATCTGTCCCTGTATCGTGAAATGCCGGATTCGGAGGAGATGCCGGAGCAGGAAAAGGGCAAGCTGCATATCAATTTGGCGTGGAAGGATGGAAAGCTTTATATCCAGACAGAGGACGATGTTGAGCTGATGCTGACCGGCGAGGAATCCGGCTGCGTGATGCTGGATGCGAACCGCCCGAAGCTGGATCAGAGTCAGGCAGAGGAGATAACCTATGATCTGCCGAAGATGAAGGCGGGGCGCAGTATGGGACTTCCGGCAAAGGAAATCTGGAAGCTTGCCTGCGAGAATATACGCATGCTCGGCAAAAAGCACAGGTTCATTGTAGGAATCCTTTTGGCGACCTCGGTGCTTCTGGTTATTGCACTGGCGGATTATATGATGCAGCACAATTTCGATCAGGAGGACGTTGTTACACAGGATTCCCATTATGTGACAGTTCAGCTAGAAGCGATCGAGGGAGATCAGGATATGCTGAATCAGCAGTTGAAGAAGTATTATCAGGAAACGCTCACCTCGAAGATACAATACAATGCATTACAGCAGGGAACACTGAACATCGGATACAACGGTTTCCGTCAGCTCAAGCGTGTCAATGCAAAGATCAATGATTTTTCTGCGGTAGATTACAGTGTGTTAAAGGAGGAGGATCTTGTATGCGGACGTCTTCCGAAGAATCGCAAGGAGATGGTCATTGACAAATGGCTGCTGTCAACATTCCAGAAGTCCGGAAATGTTGTCGCATCCCTTTATAACAATGAGGAATCCCTGCTTGGCCTGAAAGTTATGACGACAATCTCCAATCTTCAGATCGAGATCGTAGGAGTGTCCGATACGAAGGAGCCGACCGTTTACGTCAGCCCGTATGTGGCATTCTGCATGAACTACGGTGACAAAAAGATCATGACGGATGAGGAGCTTCGCGAGACTTATCCGGATGAGTACGGCGATGTCAAGCTTACGGGCAATCAGATTCTTGTCGATGAGGATAAATATAAGGACTATGAGTTTCAGGCACGGTGGTCGAGCGGTGAGATGATCACGGATCAGGCGGAGGAGACGCTGAACTTAGACAAGTGTAAGATCGTCGGTAAATGTCCGCTCGACAGCGGCGCGGAGTATGTTCTTCCGAAGGAGCGCTGTGAGGAGATCCGTATGCGGTATGTGCTTGATGCAAAGCAGTTCCAGGTATACACAGACGATGTGGAGGGAACGATCAAGTATTTCAAGAAGCACGGAGAGGATTACCAAAAATATTTTAAGGTCAAAGCGCAGAGTAATGCACAGCTGCAGATTGACAAGTATCTGGAAGAGCAGAAGGAAAGCGGTCTCAATGCAGGTTATATTGTGACAATTGCAGTTGCAGTATTGTCATTGATTATGATATATTTTACTATAAAGTCAAATGCAATGGCACGAAGCGAGGAACTGACGGTTTACCGGTTGATCGGAATTGCTCCGGGAAGCATTCTGAAGGCGTATATGCTGGAAATGATGATGATGACGGCATACACCTGTATCCCGGCGATACTGATCACAAGCGGCGTGATCAAGTTTATCAGTTCAATCCCGTCTCTGCAGATCTATCTGCTGTTCCCGTGGTGGATGGCAGCGCTGCTGATCGTGGCAATGTTTGTTGTCAATATGATCGTCAGTGTACTTCCGGTCCGCAAGATCCTTCATACTCCACCGGCTCAGCTGGTACAGTAGAGGTAAGGGGGAGCATTGCATTTCAGATCATACAGACAGTGTGTGAATCGGCTTGATAGATACAGAACAGACACAGGCGGTGCATACTGTTTAGAAGAGGAGAATGACAATGCAGGTGTACTTTGCACCCTTAGAGAGTATTACCGGATATGTGTTCCGGAATGTATATGAAACATATTACGGAGGGATTGACCGTTATTTTACGCCATTCATCACAGCGACAGATAGCAGACGGCTGCGCAACAAGGAGATGAGAGACATCCTGCCGGACAATAATTCGGTGGGATGTCTGATTCCTCAGATCATGAGCAACCGTGCGGAAGAGTTTCTGCGGGTTGCAGATCAGATGGCAGAGCTTGGCTATGACACGGTCAACTTAAATCTTGGCTGCCCGGCAAGAACCGTGGTGTCCAAGGGGAAAGGCTCCGGCTTTCTGGCAAGGACGGTGGCGCTGGACCGTTTTCTGCGGGAAATCTATGAGAAGTGTCCGCTTAAGATATCGATCAAGACAAGGCTTGGTGTTGATGATCCCGAGGAGTTTTTGGAGATCATCGATATTTATAATCAGTATCCGGTGGAGGAGCTGATCATTCATCCGCGAGTGCAGAAGGATTATTATAAGAATACGCCGAATCTTGATATGTTTGCAGAGGCAGTGAAGCGCTGTCGTATGCCGTTGTGCTATAATGGTGATATCTGTTCGGTGGAGGATTACGAGCGGATCCACACCCGTTTTCCGGAGGTCTCCCGCATTATGATCGGCAGGGGACTTTTGGCGCATCCGGAGCTGGCACTTGCGATTAAGGGAGAGCCGGTGACGGGGGATATTACCCGGATCGGGAAGTATGCCGATGCCGTATGCCGGGCGTACTGTGAGGCATATGGACCGGGGCAGCCGGTGCTTTTCAAGATGAAGGAGCTGTGGGGCTTTCTTGCGGACAGTATGCCGGATGGCAGAAAGCTTCGTAAAAGGATCCACAAAACACAGCGGTTAGACGGATATCAGCGGTTGATGCAGGAGGTTTTTCCGGAGGTATTCCGGGAGAGATAAGCAGGATGCGTATGTATATAATGTATATGTATACAAACGAAGTTTGTCAAATGAAAGTCGTCTGCAGCTGTCAGGGCAGTAAACGGCGGGATGACTACGACCAAGAGAAAGGTATGGGAAGGGATATGAAGAAAATAAAGCGATGGATGTGGGGATTACTTGCAGTTATATTGGTGGCAGCTGGAGTGGCAGGCTATAAGAGCATTGGCATGAACCGGACCCGCAGCGCGGTGCAGTCGGCAAGGAAGGCATCACTGACTACAACGGCAAGGGCGGCTGATGCAACACCGGTTGAGCAGCATGGGACACTCCATGTATCGGGAACCGATCTGATGGACAGCCGGAATGTGAAGTTTCGTCTGAAGGGCGTCAGCACACACGGTATTGCGTGGTTTCCCCAGTATGTGAACAAGGAGGCGTTCCGGACGCTTCGGGATAAGTTTGGCATCAATACGATCCGTCTTGCCATGTACACCAACAAGTCCGAGGGCTATGGTACAGAGGCTGTCAAGAAAGTGCAGGAGGGTGTGCGGTATGCCACAGAGCTTGGTATGTATGTGATCATTGACTGGCATGTACTCAGCGAGGGCAACCCGAACAAGCATAAGGCGGAGGCTAAGAAGTTCTTTGCAAAGATGGCGAAGCAGTATGCCGGTCAGGACAATGTGATCTACGAGATCTGCAACGAGCCGAACGGTGCCGTCACCTGGAAGAAGCATATCAAGCCATATGCCAAGACCATTATCGGTACGATCCGAAAGTACAGCAAGAACGCCGTGATCGTTGTCGGAACACCGACCTGGTCGCAGGATGTGGACGTTGTGGCACAGAGTCCGCTCAGGAGTAAGAATGTGATGTATGCGCTTCATTTCTATGCAGCAACGCATAAGGAATGGATTCAGGATAAGCTTAAGAAAGCGCACAAAAAGGGACTCCCTGTAATGGTAACGGAGTTCAGCATCTGCGATGCATCCGGTAACGGCGCATTGGATAAGGCGTCTGCGCGCAAGTGGATGAAGCTTCTGGATAAGTACAATATCAGTTATACCGCATGGAGTCTGTGCAATAAGAATGAGTCATCTGCTCTGATCGAAAGCTCCTGCAATAAGACAAGCGGCTGGACGAGAAGCAATCTCTCGCCGGCAGGCAAGTGGTATTTTGATCAGACGAAATAAAGACAAAAAATGGAGGTCACCCGGGGGAAGTGGGTGACCTCTTTATAAAGGGGAAACAAATAAAAGATAATATGTAAAGTTAACTCTTCTATTACAAATTATAACAAATTACCGAAAAATGCAATACCTTTTTTGGAAATATTTTGTGAAATTAAATGGTAAATTTTAATAAATTGTGACTTAATTGTAAAAATGAGTTGTGCAAATCTGATAGGGTATTATATAATATAAGAAACAGATGCTGAAAAACAGACATTTCAGTGGTTTCGACTGCATTGAAAATGTGAACAAAACAAATGCGCAAAGGAGCGCGGAAAGAGGTAACACAGGATGAGTTGGACGAGAGCGGAATTAAAGATCAGAGCGAAAGCGGCAGTGAAGATGTACTATTGGAAAATGGTACTGGTAGCACTTATTTTATCAATGATAGGCGGAGGGGCTTCCGGTGTCGGCAGCAGGTCTGCAAGCGATAACTCTGCAGGAAGCGGTGCAAGCTCCATGTTTGAAGGGATCAATATGCAGGTGGCAATGATCGCTGTGATCATTGTGCTTGTCGTTGTTGTGATCGCATTAGCTCTTAGTGTCTTTGTATTTAATGTTCTGGAGGTAGGCTGCAGGGGCTTTTTCAGCCGTAGTATGACAGAGGATCCGGAGCTTGGGCTGATCGCAGACGGATTTACGCAGAATTACTGGAACTGTGTGAAAACACAATTTCTGAAATCTCTGTTTATTGGATTATGGAGTCTTCTCTTTGTGATCCCGGGTGTGATCAAGGCATATGAGTACCGCATGGTGCCGTACCTTCTGGCGGAGCATCCGGAAATGAGCAGCGGAGAAATATTTGCAAGAAGCAAGGAAATGATGCAAGGCAATAAGTGGGATACCTTTGTGCTGGATATCTCCTTTGTCGGCTGGGTTCTGTTAAGCGGAATCACACTTGGTATTCTCTATATTTTCTGGGTGGGACCATATATCGCAGCTACGGATGCGGCGCTTTATCACAGAATCAGCGGCAAGGATACCTACGGCAACGGAGGTTATGGCAATTACGCCGGTTATGATCAGAACGGTTATACACAGAACGGTTATGATCAGAACGGTTATACACAGAACGGTCAGGCACAGAACGGTTATGGGCAGAACGGCCAGGCACAGAATGATTATAACCGGAATAGTTATGGGCAGAACGGTCAGGCACAGAATGATTATAACCGGAATAGTTATGGGCAGAACGGTCAGACACAGAATGATTATAACGAGAATGGTTATGAACAGAATAGTTATACCCGGAATAACCAGACGCAGGGAGGTTACGATCAGAACGGTTATGACCAGAATGGTCAGAATCCGACGAACGGCACATCAAACAGCGGTTATGACCAGAAGTATTTCTCGGATAATTAATTTGGGTGCGGCAGCTTTGAGCTGACCGATCAAACGAAGTATTTGGCATGGGGGTTTACGAAACGCTGTCCGGCAGAGAAGCTGTCGGTGACAGATGAAGGGGGGAGGCTATGAGCGGAGAACGAAAAAGTATTCGGAGAAGCCTGCTTTTGATGGTGACATTACCGACCGTGATCCTGACTGTATTTGTGTTGAGCATCGGAGTGCTGTTGTTTTATCATTTTTACAGTCAGAGCATCCGGGACGAGCTTGCTTCCACGACCACGATGATGGTCGATTGCCTGGATCTTACCGTGCGGGGTGATTATCAGTACGAGAACGGGATTTTGCTGAAGGGCAATATGAACATCACTGACTCCACGATGCTGTATAAGGTCAAGGAAAAGTCGGGCATTGATACTACCATATTCTGGGGAGGAACCCGTATCCTTACCACGGTTGAGGATCAATACGGTGTTTCTGCGGCAGGCACCAGCGCGGAGAAGAAAGTGACGGATGTGGTTCTCGGAGAAGGAAAGGATTATTATGCTGATCATGTCGATGTTGATGGGACGGAATACATCGGTTATTACAAGGCGCTGGAGAATGATGGAAACAAACCGGTTGGAATGGTATTTGCCGGCAAGAAGCTGACACTTGTGTATCAGAAGATCCTGAGAACGCTGCTGGGATTTGTCCTGTTTTCTTTGGTCGCAGTGCTGGTGGCGATGCTTTGCACCAGACAATATTCCTCCGGGGTGATCCGGGATATCAACACGATCAATCATTTTCTGCAGACGATATCGGAGGGCACGCTCGGGGAGACGCTTGACGAGAGGATCCGCAACCGCAAGGATGAGCTTGGAGATATCGGAATATACGCCGATAAGATGCGGACGAATCTGCAGAAGCTGGTGGAAATGGATGCGCTGACAGCATTGTACAACCGCCGGAGCGGCAATCAAATGCTTGAGGTGCTGGTGGGACAGCGTGCAGAATACACAGCAGTGATGTGTGACATCGACTTTTTCAAGAAAGTCAACGATACTTACGGTCACGCGGCAGGAGACAGGGTGCTGACAACAATCTCTGCACAGATCCGGGAAAATGTCGGTGAGGATGGCTTTGCAAGCCGCTGGGGCGGCGAGGAATTTCTTGTAATTTATTGTATGAATCTGGAGGAGACAAGAAAACGAATCGACAAATTGCAGCAGGCAATCAGGGATCTGCAGGTGTGCTATGGAGATCAGACCATCCGGGTGACAATGACATTTGGTATGGGACAGAGTGCTCCGGGAGAGTCCTATGAAAAGGTGATCAAGAGGGCAGACGAAAAGCTGTATGTTGGTAAAAACGGAGGACGCGATCAGATTGTGATGTAAGGCAGGATGGGAAAGGCAGGGATGAAAATGAAGCGATCATGGATATTGCTGCTTGCAGTTTGTATGCTGTTTACAGGCTGCGGCAGAAAGGAGGATAAGATCCGCTCGCTGGACGATCTGGAAGGAAAGACGATCGGTGTTCAGATGAAAACAACCGGAGATATTTATGCCAGTGATATCAAGAATGCCAAAACAAAGCAGTTTAACAAAGGCATTGATGCGGTCAAGGCTCTGCGCAAGGGTGTTGTTGATGCTGTGATGATCGATGATGCTCCGGCGAAGGTGTTTGCGGCGCAGTATAGTGATGTGAAGATCCTTGAGGAGCCGTATGCGAAGGAAGAGTATGGCATCGCTGTCAATAAAGAAGAGACCGGTCTGCGTGACAAGATCAATGAGGCGCTGGAAAAGCTCGAGCAGAACGGAACACTTGCATCGATCCGGCAAGCATGGCTGCAGGAGGGTGAGCAGAAGACGGCGTATCAATGGCAAAAGAAAAAGCATTCCGGAGGCAAGCTGGTCATGGTGACAAATGCGGAGTTTCCTCCTTATGAAAGCAAAGATAACAAAGGAAATGTTGTCGGCATTGATGTGGATATTATGAAAGCTATCTGCGATATGCTTGATATGGATCTTGAGATAAATGATACAGCCTTCGATTCCATTCTGGCAAACGTTGAGCGTAAGATGGCAGATGTCGGCGTGGCTGGGATGACGATCACGGAGGAGCGCCGGAAACAGGTTGATTTTACGGATCCGTACACCACAGCGAAACAGGTTGTCATTGTACGTAAATAGTGCAGAGCTGCCGGAAGTTACCGAAATATTTCGGAAGTGACCACACAAGTAGAACACAATATACTGGAAATATATAACAATATATCTACATGGGTAGAAAGTCCTGCTTCGATTGGAAGTGGGACTTTTCGCATGTTATTCGTGAAATATGCACAGAAAACGGTAATATTTTCTTAAAAAATTCACAAAATGCAGGTTGACAAATTAGAGCGGTGTTACTATAATTGTTAATAACGTGTAACAATTATGTAATATTTTGATAGACATAGAACTTTATACAGAATAAGGAAGACATAGAATTAAGAAGTACGATTTACAGAAAGGATTTTGGATATGTTAAAGTCGAGAAGATTTAAAAGGAAAGCAGTTTGTCTGGGACTTACAGCAACACTGATTGCAGGGTTTGCCGTAACGTTTGTCGTTCCTACAGCAGCGAATATCTGTCGTGAACTGAATATGGCAGGAATCTCTCTTTCTCTGGACAAGTTTTCATCTAATAATAAGGATTCTATTATAAATTCATCGGTTTCACAGCCGGCACAGACAGCGACGGAGGCTTCCGTATCTGCAACACCGGAGGCAACCACAGAGGCAACGGCGGAGCCGGTCAAGAAGAAAGCACCGAAGAAGAATGATCAGCCAAAGCGTGTGGACAAGGGTCTTGTGACAGATATGGATGTTAAGGCAATCTCTACAGCAAGTGACTATGTACATGTGCGTAGAAAGCCAAACACCCACAGTAAGATCGTCGGCAGACTTTACAAGGGCTGTTCCGCAGATGTATTAAAGACCAAGAACGGCTGGGCAAAGATCCGTTCCGGCAATGTAACCGGTTATATTAAGAAGAGTTATCTTGCGATCGGTGATGATGCGAAGAAGATGATCGGTAAGTATGGACAGAAATATGTTCGTGTTAAGACATCTGTTGTCACATTGAATGTTCGTAAGAAAGCAGATATCAAGTCAAAGATTTTAACACAGATTCCAATTGAAGAAAATTATGATGTGATCAAGTCAACCGATCACTGGTACAAGATCGAGATTGATGGAGATACCAAGGGTTATGTTCGTAAAGAGTATGTTACTCTTCATGTAAGATTCAAGCATGCAAAGTCCATGGCTGAGATCAAAGCAGAGCATCGCAGAAAGCTGGCTGCGAAGAGAGCACAGAGACAGAGACTTGCCGCTCTTGCCGCTTCCCGTTCTACCAGAAGCACAAGCAGCAGTTCATCATCAAGAAGCAGCTCAAGCAGACGTTCTACTTCATCAAGAAGCAGCTACAGCTCACGGAGGAGCTCAAGCAGCTCATCATCAAGCAGTAGTTCAAGCTCATCAAGTACGGCATCAGCAAGTGGATCAACAGGATCAGATATCGCAAGCTATGCACAGAAGTTTGTCGGCAACCCATACAGATGGGGTGGTACAAGCTTGACAAACGGTGCTGACTGCTCCGGATTTACCATGACGATCTATGGTCAGTATGGTTACTCCCTTCCACATTCCTCAGCAGCACAGGCTGGATGCGGAAGAAGCGTAAGCCTTTCCAACGTACAGCCGGGCGACCTGATCTTCTACAAGCACGGCGGACGTGTTGGTCATGTGGCAATGTATATCGGTGGTGGACGTGTTGTTCATGCACAGTCAGCCCGTACCGGCATCACAACCTCCAGCATGTATTACAACCAGCCGGCATGTGCAAGACGAATTGTAGGCTAAATTGACAAAATGAAATAGATATGCTATATTTTATTTATACAACGGCGTAGTTTTCTAGGAAACTATGCCGTTTTGCTCGTTTATACACAAATAAATTAAGCAAAGTACCAAAAACAGGACAGAGAAGGACGGGGAGGTACCGGAATATGAAAAAGAACGAACTAGACCATATTGATTTTGAAATCTTAAAGATGCTTCAGGCAAATGCCAGGATTCCGCTCAAGGAGATCGCCGCAAAGGTATATTTGTCTTCACCGGCAGTATCTGCCCGGATCGAGACTCTGGTAAATAAAGGATATATTGAAGGGTTTCATGCGCAGATCAATCCGGAGGTGATGGGATATCACATCAAAGCGTTTATCAATCTTGAGGTGATACCGCAGGATAAGAAGAAGTTTTATCCATATATTAAGGAGTGTAAGAATGTTGTGGAGTGCAATTGTGTGACCGGAGATTATTCGATGCTTCTGGAGGTATTGTTTCAGAGCACCTCGGAGCTGGATCAGTTTATTGGCGAGCTCCAGGAGTACGGCAGGACGAATACACTGATCGTCTTCTCGACATCGGTAGAGCATCGTGGTGTGATCATAGAATAAATAACAGGATTTTCAATGCATTGTCCGGAGATACCGGGAGAAGCAGAAGCCGGAGATAAGCGTTGATTTTTCCAGATAATCATATATAATATGATGTAGGATTACGAGATTGCTTTGCAATGAAGCAATCCACAGTATCAGTTGGATTCAAAAGGATTCAGGGAGGTAATGAATATGGCATTTTTTGACAGTATGAAGGAAACTCTGACTACCGCAGGCAGAGATGTAAGTCAGAAGGCGAAGGAAGTATCCGGTGTAGCGAAGCTCAAGCTCGATATCAAATCCAAAGAGGATGCACTGAATAAAGAGTACATTGCACTCGGAAAGCGTTACTACGATATGCAGAAGGAAGGCGAGATCGCTGATGAGCAGATCGCCAATGTCAGCTCACTTTTAAGTGAGATCGCTGATCTGAAGGACGAGGTTGTCCGGATGCAGGGCGGAGCATGCTGCCCACACTGTGGTGCAGTAATCCCGGAGGGAGCCGCATTCTGCAGCAAATGCGGGGCAAAGATGTAAGAAGCCTCAGAGAAAACCAAGCGACTGCGAAGCAGGCATTTGGTTTTCTGGGCTTCTTAACGAGCAAATAAGCTTGTGAAACAAGCGGAGGAGCTCTGAAAGAGCGGATTTGCGAGTTTATAAGTGAAGTCTCAGAGAAAATCAGACGCCCGCGAGTGAGGAAAAGCGAAGCTTTTTCGAACCTTTTGCCGGAGCGCTGTAATAATTTTATAATGTAGATGAAAACCATCTG
This sequence comes from Jutongia sp., assembly GCF_057878315.1. Lineage (NCBI taxonomy): Bacteria > Bacillati > Bacillota > Clostridia > Lachnospirales > Lachnospiraceae > Jutongia > Jutongia sp. The sequence goes on from NZ_DBLXSO010000033.1 coordinate 26,708, forward strand.
TGGATCTGTTTCAAGATTCCCGGATGGTTTTTGTTATTTTATTTCAAATAAACAGCAGTCATAAAATGTCTGTTTATGGGAATACTAACCATGCGAAATAATTCGAAATGATTAAAGTGCTTTTGCACAGAGCGTAGAAAGGTATGGTTAGAGACATGAATAATAGAAAAATAGCAATTATCGGTTGTGGGTATGTAGGAGCAGCAACAGCATTTACGATCATGCAGAGCGGACTGTTTTCGGAGATGGTCCTCTTGGATGTGGACCGCAAGAAGGCGGAGGGCGAGGCAATGGATATCATGCACGGTATGCCGTTTGCCATGCCGACCAAAATTCATGCCGGAGATTATGATGATATTGCAGACAGTGCGATCATCGTTGTGACAGCGGGCTGCAATCAACGTCCGGAGGAGTCGAGACTCGATCTTGTACACAAAAATATCGAGATATTCCGTCAGATCATGGGTGAGATTGCGGCAAGAGACGTCGAGGGAATCCTTTTGATCGTATCTAATCCGGTCGATATTCTTACCTATGCCGCATGGAAATTCTCGGGATTGCCGAGACATCGTGTGATCGGTTCGGGAACCGTGCTGGACACGGCGCGCCTGAAATGTATGCTGGGTGGCGAGCTTGGTGTGGATGCGCGAAGTGTGCATGCGTTTATCATTGGAGAGCATGGGGACAGCGAGCTTGCGGTGTTCAGTAGTGCCAATGTGTCCGGAATTGATCTGAGGGACTTCTATGACATGTGTCAGCCGGACGAGTATCAGAATGATACGGAGAGGATCTACGATCAGGTAAAGGACAGTGCATATAAGATCATTGAGAGTAAGAAAGCCACATACTTTGGCGTGGCAATGGCGGTTTGCCGTATCTGTGAATGCATCATGAGAAATGAGCATTCGATCCTGACCGTGTCCGGCGTGGTGGAGGGACAGTATGGAGCCAGCGATATGGCGTTAAGCCTGCCATGTATTGTCGGAGCCGGGGGTCTGGAGCAGATCATTCAGATTGAGCTTGATGAAAAAGAGGACGAGCAGCTTCAGGAGTCGATCCGTGTGCTGAGCCAGGTGTTGGATGAGTGTATGTAAAGCATTATGATGCCGGGGCAGGGGTGAAAGGGGAGCTCTGGTGAAAACTATGTTTCTGTGCATTTTCGTGTAAAGTTCATCAATTATATATCTATTTTATCGGATTTGCAACAGAAATTTTTGAGAGAGGGTTGACATAATTCTCCCAAAGAGTATAATCATATTCAAACAATATAATTCTCAAATTGAGAATTATATTTTAAGAAGGAGGAATGATCGGTGGAAGTACGGGATCAAAATGGATTAACAGAAGCGGAGTTTATTCGGCAGTATGATCCGAACCGCTATGAGAAGCCGGCTGTTACGGTGGATATGCTGATCTTTACCGTGAATCCGGAGAAGGACGATTCGCTGGAGCTTTTGATGATCGAGAGGGGAGGTCATCCGTTTCTTGGTAAGTGGGCGATCCCCGGCGGCTTTGTGGAGATGGAGGAGTCTCTGGAGGAAGCGGCGGCAAGAGAGCTGAAGGAAGAGACGGATCTCTCGGATATTTATATGGAGCAGCTTTATACGTTTGGCGATGTCGGGAGAGATCCGCGGATGCGCGTGATCTCTGTGGCATATATGGCACTGGTGCCGAAGGCGAAGCTTCATCCGGTGGCGGGCGATGACGCTGCGAAGGTGAAGTGGTTTACCGTGAAGCTGGGTGCGGATGATCGTCTTACACTTCTTTCGGAGGATGTGTGCCTGTCGGAGGAGGACATTGCGTTTGATCATGAAAAGGTGATCAAGACGGCGCTGCAGAGACTGAAGAATAAGGTGGAGTATACCGACATTGCATTTGAGTTGGCGGGCGAGGAGTTTACGCTGACGCATCTGCAGTCCATTTATGAATCGGTCCTGGGGAGACAGCTTCACAAGCCGAACTTCCGCCGGTGGATCGTTGACCGCGTGGAAAAGACCGGGGGAATGGACACGAAAAGCTCAGGGCGCCCGTCCTGTCTGTACCGCAAAAAGAGCGGGGAATGGGAGCATCGATTCTGATGGAACCTGACAAATCGGTGAATCGAAGCATTGGCTTTGATAGAGCGTGATCAACCGGTGAATCGAAGCATTGGCTCTGATAGAGCGTGATCAACCGGTGAATCGAAGCATCGGATCTGATAGAGCGTGATCAGCCGGAACAGGAGTCGGGTATGGCATTGTCTGTGGCAGCAGGCTTGCAGACAGGGAAAGGATGGTTGGATTAATATGGCGAAAGTATTAGTAGTTGTGGATATGCAGAATGATTTTATTTCCGGAAGTCTCGGCACGAAGGAAGCGCAGGCGATCGTGCCGGCCGTAGTGGAGAAGATCCGGAAATATCAGGACAACGGAGATGTGGTCTTGTATACATACGATACGCATGGCGAGGATTATCCGGAGACACAGGAGGGACGTAATCTTCCGGTGAAGCATTGTATCCGTGGAACCTGGGGCTGGCAGCTTGCAGACGAGATCGCGGAGCTTGCAGAAGGTGCGGATACTTATGAAAAGCCGACCTTTGGCAGCAGAGAGCTGATGCAGGATCTGGCAGAGCTGAACCCGGAAGCGATTGAATTTATCGGACTTTGTACGGATATCTGTGTGGTATCCAATGTGCTTGGAACAAAGGCGTGGCTGCCGGAAACACCTTTGACGGTCGACAGCAGATGCTGTGCAGGCGTGACGCCGGAGAGTCATGAGACGGCACTGGCAACAATGCGGTCCTGTCAGGTAAATGTTATTTAAGAGGATGATACAAGGGTCAGATATTTTTGCCCCCAATATCATAGGATATGAACATAATATAATAATGTTTTAGTTTGGTGCTGGAGAGAGAAAGGTCGTGATGACAATGAAGCAGTTTGATAAACGTAATTTAACGATGGTCATGGACTTTTATGAGCTGACCATGAGTAATGGATATTTCAGAGAGCAGGACAGAGATGCAAGAGTGGCATTCGATGTATTTTACCGGAAGAATCCGGACGGCGGCGGATATTCTATTTTCGCCGGACTTGAGCAGATCATCGAGTATATTCAGGATCTTCATTTTGATGACGATGACATTGCATATCTGCGTGAGCAGAAGATCTTCGAGGAGGATTTTCTCGAATATTTACGGAATTTCAAATTTGAGGGAGATCTGTATGCATTTCCGGAGGGGACGATCATGTACCCGAATGAACCGGTTCTGACGATCGTTGCGCCGCTCATTGATGCGCAGCTTGTGGAGACGGCAGTGCTTTTACAGGTCAATCACCAGTCTCTTGTCGCAACAAAGGCAAGCCGTATCGTACGGGCGGCACAGGGAAGAGTCGTGTCTGATTTCGGTGCGAGACGTGCGCACAACATGGACGCAGCCGTGTATGGCGCAAGAGCAGCTTACATTGGCGGTGTAAACGGAACGGCAACCGTGCTTTCCGGCGAGATGTTCGGCATCCCGGTAGGCGGCACGATGGCGCACAGCTGGGTTATGTATTATGAGGATGAATATACCGCTTTTAAAAAGTATGCAGAGACTTATCCGGACGGCACCGTACTTCTCATCGATACATACGATGTCTTAAAGAGCGGTGTACCGAATGCGATCCGAATCGCCAAAGAAGTGTTAGAGCCGATGGGCAAACGTCTGAAGGGAGTCCGCATCGACAGCGGTGACCTTGCGTATCTTTCCAAGAAAACAAGAAAGATGTTAGATGACGCCGGACTTACGGACTGCCAGATCGTGGCATCCAACAGTCTCGATGAGTACACGATCTCTTCCCTGATCGATCAGGGCGGCTGCATTGACAGCTTTGGTGTGGGCGAGCGTCTGATCACCTCCAAGAGTGAGCCGGTTTTTGGTGCTGTTTACAAGATCTCTGCCGTGAAGCGCGACGGCGAGTACCAGCCGAGGATCAAGGTGTCCGAGAATGTGGAAAAGATTACGAATCCGGGACTTAAGAAGGTGTACCGAATCTATGATGAGACAGGGAAGGCTGTGGCAGATCTGATCGGTAAATACGACGAAGAAATCGACCTTTCAAAGCCATTCCGCTATGTGGATCCGGTTGCTCCGTGGCGCCAGCGAACATTTGACAACTGCACCGGCAAGGAGCTTCAGGTGCCGATCTTTAAAGACGGAAAGCTGGTTTATGAACAGCCGTCTCTGGAGGAGATCCGTTCCTATGTGAATCAGCAGATGAAGGAAGAAATGTGGCTTGAGGAGCAGCGTTTCGAGAATCCGCATGTGCATTATCTTGATATGACACCGAACTATTATGATATGAAGATGGAGCTTCTCTATAAGATGCAGAAATAGAAAATTGCATATTGGTGACGCCGGCACATGACCGGAACGGAACGAGTGGCAAATTAACACAGTCAAATTCGATCATGGCAGATAGTGGAAGAATACTGCGGATTGGACAAGCAGCAAATTAACACAGTCAAATTTCCCGGAACGGTTGACAAATCGGGGGAGGAATACTAAAGTAAATAAGATAGGGTAATTAGAATTTTAGGAAAAGAGGGACAGTAGATGGCAGAGAAAAAGAGATTTTATCTGACAACCGCGATCGCGTATACGTCAGGAAAACCACATATCGGTAACACATACGAAGCCGTTCTGGCAGACAGTATCGTGCGCTTCAAGAGACAGCAGGGATACGATGTACGCTTCCAGACAGGAACGGACGAGCACGGTCAGAAGATCGAGCTTAAGGCAGAGGAAGCAGGAGTTACACCGAAGAAGTTCGTAGATGATGTCTCAGGACAGATCAAATCAATCTGGGATCTGATGAATACGTCTTATGACCGTTTTATCCGTACCACGGATGAGGATCATGAGAAGCAGGTACAGAAGATCTTCAAGAAGCTTTATGATCAGGGCGACATTTACAAGGGATTTTACGAAGGCATGTACTGTACACCTTGCGAGTCTTTCTTTACACAGTCTCAGCTGGTAGATGGCAAGTGTCCGGACTGCGGACGTCCGTGCCAGCCGGCAAAGGAGGAGGCATACTTCCTGAAGCTCAGCAAGTACGCTGACCGTCTGATCGAGCATATCAATACACATCCGGAGTTTATCCAGCCGGAGTCACGTAAGAACGAGATGATGAACAACTTCCTTCTTCCGGGACTGCAGGATCTCTGTGTATCCAGAACCTCTTTTAAGTGGGGAATCCCGGTAGATTTTGATCCGGATCATGTCGTATATGTATGGCTGGATGCACTCAGCAACTATATCACAGGACTTGGCTATGACGTAGACGGTGACAACCGCCTTGATGAGAACGGCGAAGATCTTTATAAGAAGTTCTGGCCGGCAGACCTTCACCTGATCGGAAAAGATATCATCCGTTTCCATACGATTTACTGGCCGATCATCCTCATGGCACTTGGTGAGCCGCTTCCGAAGCAGGTATTTGGTCATCCATGGCTGCTGCAGGGCGAAGGCAAGATGAGTAAGTCCAAAGGAAACGTAATCTATGCGGACGATCTTGTAGATATGTTTGGCGTAGATGCTGTCCGTTATTTTGTACTTCATGAGATGCCATTCGAGAACGATGGTGTTATCACATGGGAACTCATGGTAGAGCGTATGAATTCCGACCTTGCCAATACACTTGGTAACCTTGTAAACCGTACGATCTCCATGACCAATAAATACCTTGGCGGTGTTGCTGAGGATAAGGGTGTTGCCGAGCCGGTTGACGACGATCTTAAGGCTGTCATTCTTGCAGCACCGAAGAAGGTTGAGGAGAAGATGGATAAGCTTCGTGTGGCTGATGCGATCACAGAAGTATTTACAATCTTCAAGAGATGTAATAAATATATCGACGAGACAGAGCCTTGGATCCTTGGAAAGGACGAGGCAAAGAAGGATCGTCTCTCTACCGTACTCTACAATCTGTTAGAGAGCATTACTATCGGCGCAAGCCTGCTGGAAGCATTTATGCCGGATACCACAGACCGTATCCTTGCACAGATCGGTGCCACAAAGCGTCCGCTGGAGGAGATGGATCATTTCGGTGGTTATGTCAATGGCACAAAGGTAACCGACAAGCCGGAGATTTTGTTTGCCCGTCTTGACATGGACGAGGTAAAGGCAAAGGCTGAGGAGATCCAGAAGGCTCAGGTTGTCGCAAACGGCGGTGCTGCAGAGACCGAGGAAAACGTCATCGACATCGAGGCAAAGCCGGAGATCACATTCGACGATTTCACAAAGATGCAGTTTCAGGTTGGTGAGATCATCGCCTGTGAGGAAGTCAAGAAGTCCAAGAAGCTTCTGTGCTCCCAGGTGCGTATCGGCAGTGAGGTAAAGCAGATCGTATCCGGAATCAAACAGCACTATTCCGCAGAGGAAATGGTTGGCAAGAAGGTTATGGTTCTCGTCAACTTAAAGCCGGCGAAGCTCGCAGGCGTTCTGTCTGAGGGAATGCTGCTTTGCGCAGAGGATGCCGACGGCAATCTCGCACTGGTAACACCGGAGAAGAATATGCCGGCAGGCGCAGAGATATGCTAGAGATTTAGAACGAATAGATTCGTTTGTTGAAATACAGGTGAAATCAGAAGCCCCTTACCGGGATGGTGAGGGGCTTTTGATAAAAGGATTTGAATGTCATTGATAAATGTTTGTGGATTGGAGGATATGCATGGTACTAGAGAACAGACTCAACATTACTGATTCTACAGAACTTGCCAGAACAGAAGAAAAGATAAGCAAGAAAACGGCTGATAAATTTCGATAAAATACAATCCAGAATATTTAGTGTTAAGAATTGGTCCTATGTCAAGATTTAGTACAAGTTAAAATGAGTTTTTCTCATTCTAACCTGCCAGCAATTCCAAAGTTGCCTGTTGATACAATCCTTCAAAATCATCGGGTGACATATAATCGCAATGACTATGAATTCGTTTGGTATTATAAAACGTTTCCAAGTATTCAAATACCAGGCGGTATGCATGTTTG
>NZ_DBLXSO010000034.1:0-32800 GCF_057878315.1 Jutongia sp.
ACACCTATTACTATAATCTTTGCAGATGAATCTGACTCACTTGTCTTAATTTCTAACACGACTGCTCCTCCTCTTTTTCATATAATTTATCTTATCTGCTATCATCAGTTAATTCCTGTCTCAAACCGGAACAAATCAACATTCCAAACCTATTCTATATAATACTAAGAAAACACAGAATAATCAAGGAGAACGTTTGTTTTATTGTTCCACGCTATCGCCCTCTGTCTGCCCGTCATCCGGCTGATCGGTCGGCTGTGCATCTGCATCCTGCGAATCCGACGCATCTGATGTTCCATCTGCCGGCGTATCCCCTGCTGTTTTCAGGATAATACGGTCTCCGGAGGTGAAATTTTCCATGTTGATCGTTCCCGCCAGATCCTTCTTGCGCGTCTTTTTGAGAACACTGGCAAGTGCTGCCATATCGTCATCATAAAAATCCTTTTGTCCCAGATAAACCTCTACCTTACCGGAATACAGAGTAACATTTCTCCCGTCAAACTTGATCTGGTCTACCTTCACCTTATAATGCCTGATGAGTCTGGACAGATTCATGATCGTTTCAAACAGCGTATCATCCTTGACTTCGAACGCTTCATTCATGGTAAATTTACCAAACTTGATGCCTGTAACCACCGGCACTCCGTCCATCGGCTCTGTCAGGCTCTGAAGCACAACACCGTCCTTATCAAAATAAATGTACTGCCCCATATATTTGACGCAGCCGCTGATGGTCTTGTCATACACATGCAGCACAATTCCGGTCGGCGAATCCCATTCCACATCAATCTCCTGCACAAACGGCAGGCAGTCCACATGTCCCAGCTTGCTCTTTGCCAGAAAATACAGTGTATGATAGGCGTATTTGTCGGACATTGCCGATGCTATGATCTGCTGATCCGAGTAAATATCTCCACCCTCAACCTTCACCTGTGTGATCTTCAGGAAGAAAAAGGTTCCTGATACAATAAGCAGAATGCCGAGGATCACTCCAATGATTATCTTTATGTGTTTCAAAAAATTCCTCCTATTTCAGCTTGATCTGTCTTGAAACGCCAAGCACCAGTCCAAGCTCTAACATCATGATCGCACAGGCAGTGCCACCGTAGCTGATCAGCGGCAACGGTACACCGGTGGACGGGATCGTGTTGGTTACGACCGCGATATTAAAAAGCACCTGGATCGCAATATGTATCATGGAACCGGCACAGACCATGCTTCCGAAAATATCCGGTGCATTACAGGAGATCATGACGATACGCCACAAAAGCACCAGAAATGCTCCCATCACCATGACAGCACCCACGATGCCAAGCTCCTCGCAAATAACCGCAAAGATCATATCATTATATGCCTCCGGAATATAACCGAGCTTCTGCATACTCTCTCCGAGTCCGCTTCCATGGATCCCGCCGGATGCGATCGCATATAAGCCCTGAAGGATCTGAAAGCCTCCCGGCGAATTTTCGATGTCAAGCCACGATGTGATTCGACCGGCACGGAAACCTCCGCCGATCATAGCATACGCCGCAGCCGCCGCAACTCCGACAATACCACAGACAATGAAGTATTTCTTACGTTTGCTCGCCACAAAACACATTCCAACAGCAATAACACCGACGATGATCGCCGTACTCAGATTCTCCGCCGCGATAAGTCCAACCACCGGTAAGACATAAACGCCGATCAGCTTTAAAAAGCCTGTAAAAGTATCCATCGAACGTCTGGACTGATAGATCGCATATGCCACAAACAGGATCACACCGATCTTGGTAAACTCTGAAGGCTGGAACTCTACACCGATCTTCAGCCATCGTCTCGCACCGTTATGCTCAATTCCGATCCCCGGGATCAGCACCGCAACCTGCATCGCAATACAGAGCCCATAGAAAATATAGATCCAGTTGATCTTCCCCAGATAAAGCTCTCTGTAATCCAGATTAGATATGATCAGCATCGCTGCCACACCAAGAATCAGTCCTCTCAGCTGCTGGGACACGAAACGAAACGGATCTCCAAAACGGCTGGTTGATGCCGTGTAGGAGCTGGCACTGTAGATCATCAGAATACCAAACAGCGCGATCGCCACCGTCATGAACAAAAGCATATAATCATACTGGCGGTAATAGCGTTCTCTTTTCTTTCTTTCACCTGCAGTGCTGTTTCTGCGGGAGGTTTGCTCCCGTCTGCCATTTTGCACTCTTGCCATATCACTTTCCATTCCTTCCGGACTAATTATAACTGATTCACATACTCCTTAAACAAAGTACCTCTCTGCTCATAGCTCTTAAACATATCCCAGCTTGCACATGCCGGCGACAGAAGAACTGCATCACCACTCTGCGCCTGTACTGCGGATGCCTCCACAGCCTCCTTCAGGGAACCGACGCGGACAATATTCGTAAACCCTGCTTTTCGCGCCGTTTCCTCGATCTTATCTGCTGTTGCTCCGAGAAGCACAAGGCATTTCACCTTGTCTCCAAAGGAAGCGATCCACTCCTCATAGGAGGACTGCTTATCATATCCGCCGCCGATTACTACCGTCGGTGTTACCATTGCCTCTACCGCTTTGATCGCTGCGTCCGGATTCGTTCCTTTAGAATCGTTATAATACTTCACGCCGCCAACCTCACGAACAAATTCGATACGGTGTTCCACTGCCTTAAATTCAGCCACTGCCTTGCGGATACACTCAACCGGAACACCCATATGCATCGCGATCGCCACTGCTGCCATCACATTTTCATAGTTGTGGACACCGAGCAGTTGCATATCATGAATCGTGCATATCTTGATCTCCTCTCCATCCTTATAGATAATATCCTCTCCATCGAGCCAGATTCCACGCTCCAGCGGTCGCTTGCTGCTGAACCAGAAAATATCTGCCGGGATCTTTGCTGCCAGCTTCTGAAGATGCTCATCCTCATAATTCAGTACACAGATCTGAGCCTTCGTCTGGTTCTCGGCGATGCGCGCCTTTGTGTCAATGTAGCACTCCATCGTATGATGGCGGTTCAGATGATCCGGTGTGATATTTAAGATCGCACTGACCTCCGGCTGAAATGTATGGATCGTTTCGAGCTGGAAGCTTGAGACCTCGGCAACCGTCACAGAGGAATCCTTCATTTCCAGAGCGTACTCGGTATAAGGAAGACCGATATTACCTACCACAAATACACTGTCATAATACTCACGCAGAATCGCACCGGTCAGTGCTGTCGTCGTTGTCTTTCCGTTGGTTCCGGTGATCGCCACAAGACGTCCGCTGCCACAGGCATATGCTAACTCAATCTCTCCCCAGACCGGTATCTTTTTGTCCTGAAGTTTGATTACAAACGGAAGATCCGTTGGTACACCCGGGCTTAACACAGCAAGATCCAGTGTATCCATAACTTCCTCCGGCAGATTGCCGATGATCAGATCATACCCAATCCCCTCCGGAATCCTTGATACAACCTGCTCACTGTCTGCCTTTTCGTTGCCCTCTAACACAACCGGCTTCGCTCCCTTGACGGCCAACAGCCTGATCGCTGCAATACCGCTCACTCCTGTTCCTACTACAAGAACTCGTTTCCCTGTAAAATCCATGATTTCCTCCTATCTCATCGGTACCTTTTATAGAGCCGCCAGTGCGATCAGGCAAAACAATGCCGTCACGATTGAAAACACAGCGACTACCTTTGTCTCCGACCATCCACTCTGTTCGAAATGATGATGTATCGGTGCCATTTTAAAGATTCTTCTGCCGTGGGTTATCTTAAAATATCCTACCTGAAGGATTACCGACAGAACCTCCACCAGATAGATCATCCCTACGATCAGTATATATAGCGGCATTTTCAGAAGAAGCGCTGTCGAAGCAACAAAGCCTCCCAATGCCAGCGAGCCGGTGTCTCCCATAAAGACACTGGCAGGATACACATTAAATACTAAAAATCCCATCAACGCTCCCGCAACCGCTGCGCATACCGGTGCAACCGTACTTCCCGTACCGATCGCGACCACCGTAAAAAACACAGCAATAAGCAGCGTCACGCTGGATGCAAGCCCATCCAGTCCGTCCGTAAAATTTGTGCCGTTGACAGTTCCCACCATGACAAAAAATAAAAACGGAATAAACAACCATCCCGGCAGAGCAATATATCTTCCGGATGCAATTCCTCCGGTAAACGGGATCAGCATCTGCATCTCGTAATGCAGGTGCTGTGTGTAATAATACACAAAAATAATTGTCACCAGAAGCTGCAGCACCAGCTTCTGCCATGCCCGCAGTCCCAGAGAACGCCTCATAACGATCTTGATGTAATCATCGAGAAATCCGATCAATCCAAACCCAACTGTCGCAAAGATCACCGGAAGGATCTCCGGATAATCACGCAGATAAAGCGAGGCTGTCACAACGACAGAGATCAATATGATCAATCCGCCCATTGTAGGCGTTCCTGCCTTTTTCAGATGGCTTTTGGGTCCATCATCTCTGACATACTGTCCAAACTTCAGCCACTTTAAAAACGGAATGACAATAGGACATAATATGACACTGATTGAAAATGAAAGCAGCACCGGTATCACCGTATCGAAGTAATCCATTCTTATTCCTCCTCATGCTTATTTCGGATTCTAGTGGTACTTTGATACTCACACAGAGCCTTTTCATTCGTAATGATTATTGTAATCCAATCACCGCCAGAAATCAACCCGGCGCATTGGTCACGATCTCACCTCTTTCGACACCCAGATAAGGAAGCGCATTGTCCAATAGTTCGGAGATCACAGGGGCTGCGATCGTGCCTCCATAATAGATCCCCTGCGGCTCATCGATCAGAACCAGTGCGGCAACAACCGGATTGTCCGCCGGGGCAAAGCCCATGCAGGAGGCAATGTATTTATTGCTGCTGCGTGGAAGCTTTTCGGAGGTTCCTGTCTTGGCACCCACCTGATATCCCTCCACATACGCCTTCTTACCGGAGCCCTCAGACACAACGGACTCCAGGATCATCCGCATAGTTTCCGAGGTCTGCGCTGAGATCACACCCTCTGCGGATGGATAAGTAAGCTTCTTTACCGCTGAACCATCACTGCTTTCGAGCTTAACGCCAAAATGGGGTGTAATCTGTGTACCGCCGTTAATGATCATGCTGATCGTGGACAGAAGCCGCACCGGCGTAAGCTGAAATGACTGTCCGAAGGACATGGTCGCCAGTTCAACCGCTCCCACATTCTCCTTCTGATGCATGATCGTCGCCGCCTCACCGGGAACATCGATGCCGGTTTTGCTTAAGATCCCAAGCTGGTTCAGATATTGAAACATATTGTCAACGCCAAGCCTTGCTCCCACCTCCATAAACACCGGATTGCAGGAGTTTTGTACGCCCTGTACAAACGTTTCCGAACCATGCCCGGTTGTCTTATGACAACGGATCCGGCGATCCTCCACGATCTTAAAGCCCGGGCAGTGAAAGGTATCTGTAAGCTTCACCACCCCCGCCTCTAGTGCCGAGGACGCCGTAATGACCTTGAAGGTTGAGCCCGGCTCATAGGTGTCACTGACACAGGCATTACGCCACATTCCATTGAGTGCTACCTGCTTCTTTTTCTCCGAATAGGAGTCAGCCTTTTTGTCAGGCAGTGTATACGGATCGTTCAGATCAAACTCCGGCACATTGACCATCGCATAGATCTCTCCATTCTGCGGATTCATCATCAGGATGCGCACACTCCCGGCTTTCTTTGCCTTCATGACCTTTTCTGCCGCCTGCTGTGCAAACGTCTGGATATTAACATCAAGGCTTGTATAAAGATTTGCTCCCGCCACGGGTTCCACGCGTTCCTCCGCCTTGCCATCAATCTCCAGCCCTCTGGCAGTTGTCATGGTCAGGATGCTTCCATCCGTTCCCTGAAGATATTTGTCATAGGCAACCTCCATGCCGACAATGCCCTGATTGTCCGCCCCGGTAAAGCCGATCACCTTTGACGCAAATTCCGAATACGGATAATACCGCTTGTAGTCCTCATCCACCATCACCCCGGCAAGCTCCATATCACGGATCTTATCAGAAATCTTCTTATCAACATTCGACTTGATCTTCTCAATGGAGGACACCTTTTCCACACGTTTGCGGACCTTTTCCTCCGGCAGATCAAGAAGCGTTGACAACACCTCGATCACCTTCTCCGGCTCCACAATCTGATTGTGGATCACTGAGATTGTTGATACCGGCTTATTCGAAGCAATCTCCGTACCGTTTCTGTCATAAATAATGCCTCTTGCCGCCTTAACAGCACGCTGACGCTGATGTACTTTCTTCGCTTTCTCTCCATAATAGTCTGCCCTGTTTACCATCAGATATAACAATCTGCCGGCAAGTCCTATCATCACAAGTACAACCATTGCATAGACAAAAAGGACCCTCTGTCTCTGTCTGGTTCTGCTCTGCTTGAGATATTCCGTCATCCACCGGATCACTCCGCTTCTACTGACATTCCTTAATATCTATTAGCAAAAGCGATTAATTATTCATTCCGGTATCACCCTCTTCATCATCTGCCGCCTTTTGGGCAACGCCATAGCTGCTATCCGAATAACCTCCCTCCGGAGCTTCCTCATCCAGATTGCTCTTTGCCGTAGATGGCAGCTTTAATTTACTTGCTTTTGTAATATCTGATTTCTTCCCGGATGGGTAGATCTCAAGCATTGGTAAAATATCTTTGAGCAGGCTGCTTGTAAACTCTGTCGCATAGGTACTGTGTGCCTGATCCTCGACGTTTGGCTCATCAATAACCGTATAAACGACAAGCTTTGGATTATTTGCCGGAACACAACCGATAAAAGAAACAAGGTATTTGCCCTGTCCACGCGGAATCTTCTCTGCGGTACCGGTCTTACCACCGACCTTGTAGCCCTTTACGGATGCCGGATTAGCGGTTCCTTCCTCTACCGTTGCCAGAAGGAATTTGCGCAGAAGGCGGCTGGTCTTCTCTGTGATCACCTTGCTCTCCACGGCATCATCCTCCGCCTGTATCACAGCACCCGACTCACTGGAAACCTCCTCAACAACATGTGGACGATAATAATTACCTCCGTTGACAATCGCCGAAAATGCTGCAGCCATCTGTACCATTGTGACCGTCTGGCTCTGTCCGAAGCTTGAGGTCGCAAGCTGTGTGGAATGCATCGTATCATTGTTAAAGACTGTTCCCGTTGCTTCACCCGGAAGATCGATCCCTGTCTTTCTTCCGATGCCGAACGCATCCATATAATCCAGGAATTTCTCTTTGCCAAGCTTTGCACTGATCTGCATCATCACATCATTACAGGAAACCATGAGTGCCTGTCCCAGAGAAAGCGCACCATGACCACCGTAACGGTTTGCCACACATTTAATATAACGGTCTGCCACCTGCTGTCCACCATCGCAGACATACGTGCTTTTCCGGCTTGCCTTACCCTCGTCCAGACATGCCGCAACCGTAATCGGCTTAAATGTAGAACCCGGCTCATAAGAATCACTGATACAGTAGTTTCTCCAGAGCTCGTTGAGTGCCTTAAGCTGCTCCTCCTCGGACATCGCCGAAATCTCCTCCTGCGTATAGGCAACGGAAAGATTTCGCGGATCATTCAGATCGTACACAGAGTTGGAACCCATTGCCACAATGCCTCCTGTATTCGGATTCATCAACAGGCAGGCAATCTTCTTGGCACCGGTATTCTTCATAAACTTCTGGATATGCTGTTCCATGATACCCTGTACATTGACATCGATCGTCGATTTAACGGTATATCCGTTGGTCGCCGCCTTGATCGTCTTGACCAGATTCAGTTCCGAATCATAATAACCGAACTGTCTGCCGTTTGTACCGTTGAGCATATCATTATAGGTATTCTCAATGCCCCAGGTTCCGCTATTGGTATCGGCACAAAAGCCGATCACATCACATGCCACCGTGGAATACGGATATTCTCTCTTGTATTCCTCCTCAAAATGAATACCGCGGATATTCTCATCCTTTTCCTGCAACTTCTCCATTTTCGTGACAATGTCCTTGTCCAATTCCCCGTATTCCTTCATCAGGTAATAACGGGATGTCGGATTGTCCTTCAGAATTTTGTCAACATCGCTGCCGGAAATGCCAAATACATTTTCCAGCGCATCCTTCGTCGGCTGAAGATATTTCTTGTCCTTTAAGATCGCCGCCGGATCGAGGAACAGATTATATACCTTCACGCTTGTTGCCAGCTTGTTGCCATTCGTATCCACAATATCCCCACGCTTATACGGGATCGCATTGCTTGTGTGACTCTGCTGTGCCAGCATACGCTTCGTGTAATTGTCTCCCTTGACCTTATTCAGACGGATGATCTGCGCCGTCAGTCCAATGCATCCTAAAATAACAAAACCAAACACCAGCAGGATGCGAAAACGCATCCTGCGAGTGCCTGGTTTATTCTTGTAACGTGTATCTCTTGCTCTTCTTTTTGCCATTATAAATCCCTGTCCTTGTAACCCGGCCCGTTATTTTGAGCTTGCGGGAATGTCTCCGTACTGCTTCACCATGTCACTCTTTTTATTATCATATTTGTAAACCTGATTGTCAACAGCCTGGATCATACCCAGCTGACCTGTTGCAATCGCATAGACTTCGGAAAGATCTACGGAATCCATAACATTCTGATAAGCATCGTCATTCTCCTGCTTGGCATCTGCGATCTCTGACTGCAGACTGATCACTTCATTCTTCATCTGCGTGATCCCTGACTGCACATGCAGATACATAAAGCCTGCCACAAGAACTAATGATAATGCAGCCATCAGAAATACAAAG
Organism: Jutongia sp.; assembly: GCF_057878315.1. NCBI lineage: Bacteria > Bacillati > Bacillota > Clostridia > Lachnospirales > Lachnospiraceae > Jutongia > Jutongia sp. Next base: position 8,824 of record NZ_DBLXSO010000034.1, read on the forward strand.
GATGAAAATCCAATGGACGGCATCGCCACCGGCTTTGGCTGCGGATATGTCTTTGTTCTCCTTTTTCGCCCCGGCTGCTTTCTTCTCTCCGGAATCTCCTCCAGCTGATGTGCGAGATTGCCATACACATATCCGTTTCGTTCCTGTCTGTAAACGTCACGTCCCTGACCGCTCCGATACTGACCGCCACGGCGTGATCCGCTTCGATAATTTGGTGATGTCGCCATTTGTTACGCCTCCCTGCTTGATTGCCGTGTCCACCGAACACGGTTGATATCCCATCACAGATGATTCTGTGCCATTTTCTGACGGCGCCCGTAATCCGCGCCGTCAACCTTATTCAACAAACTACGGATCCCCCAATCCGCAAGAATTTGTCGTGCCGGCTGATCCGGCTTATATATGTTCAAATACTCTGAGCTTCGCACTTTTCGAGCGGGAGTTTTCCTCAAGCTCTTTCTCAGATGGAAGCACAGGTTTTCTCGTAAGCACTTTTCCTTTGGACTTTTTTCCACAGACACACACCGGAAAGTTCGGCGGACAGGTACATGGATCCTGCGCTGTCCGGAATGCATTTTTCACGATGCGATCCTCCAGCGAGTGAAATGTGATGATGCAGAAGCGCCCTCCCGGCGCCAGTAGATCGATCATCTCACTGATGTGATCCTCAAGAACGCTAAGTTCTCTGTTCACCTCGATACGTATTGCCTGAAATGTCCTTTTGGCAGGATGTCCTCCCTGTTTCTTAAACTTCATCGGTATGGACTGATCTACGATCTGTGCCAGTCTGCCCGTCGTCATAACCGGTTCCTTCCGGCGTTCCTGCACAATATGTTTCGCAATGTTCTTTGCAAATTTATCTTCCCCATACTTGCGAATCACCTGAAACAATTCGCTTTCTGTGTACTCATTTACCACAGTGGCAGCGGTTACTTCCTGACGATTGTCCATCCGCATATCAAGCGGCGCATCCTCACGGTATGAAAAGCCTCTCTCGGCAGCATCAAGCTGATAAGATGATACGCCAAGATCCAGCGTAATGCCGTTCACCTTCTCGATACCAAGGTCGTGAAGAACCTCCTTCATCGCCTCATAATTGCTCCGCACGATCGTCACACGGTCACCAAACTCAGACAGCCGCTTTGTCGCAGCAGCAATCGCATCCTCGTCCTGATCAATCCCGATCATCCGACCATCCGGTCCAAGTCTCCGGCACACCTCATAGGCATGTCCGGCTCCTCCCAATGTGCCATCCACATATATTCCATCCGGCTGCACATTCAAAGAATCGATCACCTCATGCAGCAGCACTGATTTGTGAGAAAATTCCATGATCCCGTCTCCTTTCAGCGGCTAACCACTTCCTGCTGCACCCTTCTTACAGAGAGATTCCGAGAGCATCCATTGCCTCTTCCATCGACATCTCACTGCCAAGTGTCTGTGCCTCAAAGGTATCCTTGTCCCAGATCTCCACACGGTTGATCATGCCGACAAAGACAAGATCCTTCTCAAGTCCGGCACTTTTGCGAAGCTTGGCGGGGATCAGTATTCTGCCCTGCTTGTCCAGTGTCACCTCCGAAGCAGAAGCCATTAACTGTCTCTGGATCATACGGCTCTGATGACTGGACGGCAGACTCTGCAGCTTCTGTGCCAGCTCTTCCCAATCATGCTGTGGATATAAATACAGGCATCCGTCCACGCCCCAGGTGACATAAAAAAGGTCTCCCAGTTCCTCACGGTACTTCGCCGGTACGATAGCTCTGCCCTTTGCATCGATCGAGTGCTCATACTGACCCATGAACATCGCTATCACCACCTCTCCACTTTTCGGGTATTCCCTGACACTTTCCCCCACTTTCTACCACTTTCAAATTTATTTTAACTGGTTTTTGGGAATTTATCAACCCCTTTTCCATAATTTATTCATTTTTTTGTCACATTTGTGTCACATTTAAGGATAAAGAACAAAAGGGCAAAACCAGCGTTTTGCCCTCCAAGAATTGCTTCGCAATTCTCGTTGGCATTCCACCACGTTACGAGCATTTTCCTATACCGGAACAAAGCGGGCTTGCCCACTTTGCGCGTCACCGCACAATTGCTTACGCAATCTTCCTCTGTGCGGTGATCGCATCCTCGCGGAGCGTTTTCACATTATAGGAAACAACAAGTTTCCTATAATGTGAAAAACACCAGACTCCATAACTGTCTGGTGTTTCATTTCTTTTATGATATTGTTTCACGTACTTCTGCGCATTACGCTTCCTCTCCGGACAGCCCGAAATGACGGTACGCCAGATCCGATGCCATACGTCCCCGCGGCGTCCTTAAGATCAGTCCGTTCTGGACAAGATATGGCTCATACACATCCTCCAGTGTCCCTGCATCCTCTCCGATCGATACTGCAAGCGTCTCCAGCCCCACCGGACCACCGCCAAAGTTATGGATCATCGTCTCGATGATCTGACGATCCGTGTTATCCAGTCCAAGCTTGTCGACCTCTAACAGGTCCAGCGCAAAGTCCGTGACCTTTTTGTCGATCCTGCCGTCGTACTTGATCTGCGCAAAATCACGCACCCGCTTCAAAAGGCGGTTAGCAAGACGCGGCGTTCCTCTGGATCTTCTGGCTAATTCCATCGCACCCTCCTCGTCAATCTCCACATTAAGGATCCCTGCAGAGTGCTTCACGATCGCCGCCAGCTCCTGCGGCGTATAAAACTCCAGACGGTTCACAACACCAAACCGGTCACGCAGAGGTGCTGACAGCATACCGGCACGCGTCGTTGCTCCGATCAGGGTAAACTTCGGAAGATCGATGCGCACCGACCGTGCAGACGGTCCCTTTCCGATCACGATGTCGATCACATAATCCTCCATTGCCGGATAAAGTACCTCCTCCACCTGGCGGTTCAGACGATGGATTTCGTCCACGAAAAGCACATCCCCGTCCTGAAGCTTTGTAAGGATTGCTGCCATCTCTCCCGGTTTCTCGATCGCCGGTCCCGCCGTGATCTTCATATTGACACCCATCTCGTTTGCCACGATGCCTGCGAGTGTCGTCTTACCAAGTCCCGGCGGACCATATAACAGCACATGATCCAGTGCATCGCCTCTCTGCTTTGCCGCTTCAATATAGATCGCCAGATTTTCCTTAATCTTCTGCTGTCCGATATAATCCGTCAGACGCTGCGGTCTGAGTGTCGGTTCCAGCTTCGCATCCTCCGCTGTAAATTCCGTACTGATCGTCCGTTTTGCCATTCTAATCAACCATGCCTTTCCCAAATTCGGTGTCCAGCCCACAAGATTTCCTGCTGCTTTCCCTTCACACCGCGCCGGTTACATCTTCTCTTTACACCGCGCCGGTTACGCCTTTCCTTCACGCCGTGCCGGTTACATCAGCTTCAACGCCTGCTTCAAAAGCTCCTCCGTGCTAAGCTCGTCTGCATTCGTAATCTGCCTGACTGCCTTTAATGACTCTGCCGCAGAATAGCCCAATGCCGCCAGTGCCTCGACCGCCTCTGCGGACGCCTTTGCCACCGGTGCCGTATTCTGTGTACCGCCGCGCTCTGCCGCCTTCTCTAATACGGCATCGACCGTTTCCCTCGCCGCGATCTTATCCTTGAGCTCCACGATCAGCTTCTTTGCCGTCTTGGCACCGATGCCCGGTGCCTTTGCGATCGTTGCCGCATCATCTGCCAACACCGCAAACCGGATATCGTCTGCCGACAGCGTTCCAAGAATGCTTAATCCCGCCTTCGGACCGATCCCGCTGACCGTGATCAGCTGACAGAACATCTCCAGCTCGTCCATACTCTCAAAGCCAAACAGCTGCATGGCGTCCTCCCTGACATTCATATAAGTATATATCTTCATTTCACCGCCAATGCCCGGCAGCCTGTCCATCAACGCCCCCGACACAAGGATCCGATAGCCGATCCCATGATTGTCAAGCACCACCGCATCTTCCTCGATCATTTCCAGCGTTCCCTTAATATATCGAATCATGATTGCTCCTTTTCCTATATAATTATAATGACTTCAATACACTCGCCTCAATCCGGCAGCTTCTCAAAGCTCCCCGTCGACTCTCCCAGCCAGCCCTCTTCCATGAACTTGAGGATCACATAAGGATGAATTCCGAGCTCCTCGGAGATCTGAAGTGCATTGCTGTTGGGATATTCCTTCAGATACTTTACAATATCATCTAACTGATCTTCATCCTCCGCACGGCAGTCCTTACAGCACAAGGTCCGTATCTTGGAATGAAAAACCTTATGGCAATGCTTACATACATTGGTATACATATCAATAACCGCACCTTTCTAAAGTGTTCCGTACCACTGCACAGGCAGCCGCATCAGAACAGCGTTGCAAACAGATTTAACAGCGGCTGTATCAACTTCCAGACAAGCGGACGTCTCTGCCAGTCCTCATAGCTGATCTCCTTACTCTCCTGAAACATCTTCTCAAAATCCCTGTGAATATCATTCTGGATCTTCTCCCCGGACATCCACACACCATTCTCATAATGCAGGTAAAAACTCCTGTAATCCATATTGATCGTGCCGACGATCGCCGCATCCTCCGTTAAAATCTGTTTTGCATGGATAAAGCCCGGCGTGTATTCATAAATACGCACACCACCCTTGAGCAGCGGACCATAATTAAAGTTCGTCAGCATCTTGGCATACTTCTTATCCGGGATATTCGGTGTCACGATGCGCACATCGACGCCACGGCGCACCGCCTCGATCAACGACTGCTTCATATAATCCTCAATCACCAGATACGGTGTCGTAATGTACAGATACTGATCAGAATACATGATCATCTGATTGTAAATGCTCTCGATCGGATTCTTCGGATTGTTGACAGGGCCGTCTGAGATCACCTGACACCAGGTATCTCCCTGAACATCCTGCATCATCTTATATTTAAGATAATCCACATGCTCCTTGTCGTGACCGCTCGCCTCCCACATCTGCAAAAACACGACCGTCAGTCCCCAGACAGCATCGCCGCGCACACGGATTCCGGTGTCCTTCCACACACCAAAGCGCTCCACCAGATTAGCATATTCATCTGCCAGATTAAAGCCTCCGGTATATCCAACCTTTCCGTCGATCACCATGATCTTCTGATGCGAACGGAAATTCATATAAAGCTGGCTTGTATACTTCATGATCGGATTGAACACGCGTACCTCAAAGCCCTCATGTTCCAGAATCTGCTTAAAATACTTTCTGGTACGGATCGCCGCACCAAAGTCATCGTACAGAAACTTTACCTCGACACCCTCCTTGATCTTACGCTTCAATATATCATGCATTTTGTCCCACAGACCGCCCTCTGCCACAATAAAGAAGTCGATCAGTACAAATTCCTTTGCATTTTCAAGATCCCGGAAGATTGCCTCAAACGCATCCTCCCCCATCGGGAAGTAATCAACCTCATTCCCCTCTGTCAAAAGAAAATTCTCGGAGAGCATGAACTTGACCATACGACCGGAAACCGGATTCTCCTCCGCATAATCCACCCACAGATCATCGTCCTGCACAAGAAACTTATTGCCATAGCTGATCTGCCGCATAATATAGGTATCGAGTTCTTTTTTCTTTTTGCCGGTACGTCCCCACAGGAAATAAAGCAGGAAACCGGTCAACGGCAAAAGCGTAATGATCGATATCCACGCAATCCGATACGACGGACTCTGATTACGATTGATCAGCGCAACGATCGCCACCATGGAAGACACCTGGATCAGATAATACCAGACTGTGCCGTTCGTCCGGATCTGCAGGGAAAGCCACATTACAAACACGATCTGTACCAAAACAAGTAAGGCTGTCATAACCACCTTCAGAAAACCGCTGGTATTATTCTGTATCCTGCCCTTTAACTCCCGAAGATAGCTTTCCTCTCGCTCATCCTCATGAAAATATTTATCATTGCCCCGCCGCTGGTTTCGCTGATCCCATCGTTCGTACGCAGCGTCTTTATCGAATAATTTCTTCTCTCCGATCTCCATAAACACGTCTCTCCTTTTCGCTGCCATAAATTCACATTTCTTCTATTATATGATATCCTTAAATAAATTACAAACACAACATCTACGTTTTTGTTTAAAGGAGCAGACGCATGAAGACAATACAAAGTACCGTTTCCACCCCTGATGAGCTTTATCCTTTTCATCAGCCGCTCGAACAGATCGCATTTTTTGATATCGAGACAACCGGACTGTCCCCGAAGACATCCTCCATCTATTTGATCGGAGTCATGCACTACAACAGTCATAAGCAAAGCTGGCAGATCACCCAATGGTTTGCGGATGATTATCAAAGTGAAGAACCGATCCTTGAGGCATTTTTATCCTATCTGGAGGACTTTTCGTATCTTTATCATTTCAACGGCTGCACCTTTGATATTCCTTTTGTGAAGGCAAAATGCCAAAAGCACCACATCGCCATTCCGGAGACCGTTCAGCCAATTCTGTCAAAGACCATCTCCAGCCAGGTCAACGATGCCGGTGCCAATATTGATCTCTTAAAGGAGATCCGGCCTTTGAAAAAACTTCTCGGGCTCGCAAAAGCTAACCAGATCTATCTGGAACACTGGATCGGTCTGAACCGCGAGGACACCTATGATGGCGGGCAGTTGATCAAAGTTTATTCCGAATATATGCAGCAAAAGATCATGAAAAAACCGGGCGCTGACGAACTGGAGCATCTGCTTCTTCTGCACAACCACGATGATATTGCCGGCATGCTCTCCGTCTGCATCATGTTAAGCTATAAGGATCTGTTTTATCCGGTCAGACCGTTTTTCTCCTGCTCCTGCACCGCAGAAAACGACCGTATCCATATCTCCTTTCCGGTCAGACTTCCACGGGAAAGCACTCTGTATCATGCCTTCGAAAAGTCCGACTCTTCGGAATGTATCTTCACAGAGCCCGCCTGTTTGTCTCTGCAAAAGAATCTTGCTACCCTCTCGCTTCCGCTGTACCGGGGCGTGCTGAAGTTCTTTTTCCCGGATCATAAGGATTATTATTATCTGCCGCAGGAGGACACGGCGATCCACAAAAGCGTTGCTCAGTTTGTCGATGCATCCTGCCGACGGAAAGCAACGGCAGCCAACTGCTATACCAAAAAAGAGGGCATTTTCCTGCCATCGCTTGCCGCAAAGGAAAGCAGTCTTGACAAACCACGCTTTTACATGGCATACAAAGCATCTCCTGCCTGCTATCTGCTGTCCGCAGATGACCCGGACGAACAAAAAGAAATGCTATCCTCCTACCTTTTCCACGAGCTTCCTTTCTTTTGATCATACTTGAATTTTGCAGATAAATCCTGTATGATATGAAAATATTGTTTATGATTGTTAACATTCGAAAGAAAAGAGGGAAATCATGGAATTATTTCAGCTTAAATATTTTCTGACCGTTGCCCGGTTTGAGCACGTGACAAAAGCCGCCGAGAGCCTGCATGTCGCACAGCCTGCCGTATCACAGGCAATCCGTCATCTGGAGGAGGAACTGGATGTTTCCCTTTTTGACCGTGAGAATCATCATATTGCACTGAACAGTAACGGCAAATATCTGCAGAACCGTCTGCTCCCTATTATGTCTGCACTCGACAGTCTTCCGGAGGATCTCAAGGAGGCATCCCTGCAGAACCATCCCGTGATCCACATGAACCTGCGCTCCGCTTCTGCGATCATCACGAACTGCATCATCGCATACCGTGCGATCCACCCGGAGATTCGTTTTAAACTTTCCCAAAAGCCTGAAGATCCGACTGCCGACTACTTTATCTCTGCCGTCCGCTGCGACACGGAGCTTCTGCCCTCGCAGCATGTTCTGTTTGAGGAGGATTTCTATCTGGCTGTGCCGGCGGGCTCAAAGCTTGCCTCTCATCCTTCCGTCAAGCTCGAGAAAACCGCAAACGAATCCTACGTCAGCCTCGAAAGCAACCGACCACTGCGCACAATCTGTGACCTGATCTGCCAATCCATCAGCTTCACACCAAACATCGTCTATGAAAGTGACAATCCGGAAACCGTACGGGATCTGATCGCCGCCGGTCTCGGTGTCGGCTTCTGGCCGCAATACTGCTGGAAGAAACCCGATCCGACGCAGGTGGCACTTGTGCCGATCGACAATCCTTCCTGCTGCCGCAAAGTCGTCGCATCGATCCCAAAAGCATCAACGCAGAATCCTGCGATCATGGAATTTCATACATATCTGACTGACTGGATCAACAAAAACCTGATATCCGGCAATTAACCGCCAGATATCAGGTTTTTTGGTCTAAATTATATTCTCATATCATCCTTGCTGCTGTAACGCAGACGTGACATGGCTCTTGCAAGCGATGCCTTTGACATGTAATACTCCTTAATGCTCTGTTTCTGTCTGAGCTGCTCTCTCGCACGCTCCTCGGCCTCCTTCGCTCTCCGGACGTCAATCTCCTCCGGATGCTCTGCCGTATCCACCAGTATACTGACACGATTATTGATCACCTGCGCAAACCCGGTTCCAACCACACCGGTGATCCATTCTCCATCCTCTGTCTGAATGCGAAGCTCTCCTACCTCAACCGCAAAAACCATGTTTTCATGATGCGCCTGAATTTCCTTCTCACCATCCTCCAGAGGGATCACCACCTGTTTACAGCGTCCCTCAAAAAAGACTCTGTCACAGGCAGTTACATTTAACAGAAATGTATTATCCATACTTACTTCCTGCCTTTCTCAATTACCTCATCAATCGTACCAACATTGAAAAATGCCTGCTCCGGATAATCATCCATCTCTCCGTCAATGATCATTTTAAAACCGCGTACCGTTTCTTTAAGCGGAACATATTTGCCCGGAACGCCGGTAAAGGTCTCTGCCACATGGAACGGCTGTGACAGGAAACGCTGAATCTTTCTTGCACGGTAAACCGTAATCTTATCCTCCTCGGAAAGCTCCTCCATACCAAGGATTGCAATAATATCCTGAAGCTCTGTATACTTCTGCAAAATCTCCTGAACGCGGCGTGCCGTCTCATAATGCTCCTTGCCGACAATGTCCTCCTCCAGAATACGCGAGTTGGATTCCAGCGGATCGACTGCCGGATAAATACCCTGCTCCACAATCTTTCTGGAAAGCACCGTTGTCGCATCCAGATGGGCGAAGGTAGTCGCCGGAGCCGGATCGGTCAGATCATCCGCAGGCACATAGACTGCCTGTACCGAAGTAACGGAACCGTTCTTTGTCGATGCGATCCGCTCCTGAAGCTCACCAACCTCATTGGCAAGCGTCGGCTGATATCCTACTGCGGACGGCATACGTCCCAACAGGGCGGACACCTCAGAACCCGCCTGTACAAAACGGAAGATATTATCAATGAATAAAAGCACATCCTGATGCTCCTCATCACGGAAATATTCTGCCATCGTAAGTCCTGTCTCAGCCACACGCATACGTGCTCCGGGCGGCTCATTCATCTGTCCGAACACCAGTGCTGTTTTGTTTAATACGCCGGACTCTTTCATTTCAGACCAGAGATCATTCCCCTCACGGGAACGCTCACCCACACCGGTGAAAATAGAATATCCACCATGCTCCGTGGCAACGTTCTGGATCAGCTCCTGGATCAGCACAGTCTTGCCGACACCGGCGCCACCGAACAGACCAATCTTACCGCCCTTGGCATACGGAGCCAGAAGGTCAATAACTTTAATTCCTGTCTCCAGCACCTCAACAGCCGGACTCTGCTCCTCAAAGCCCGGTGCATCCCTGTGAATGCACCAGTGCTGTTCATCCTTAAGAGATTCGCCTTTATCAATAGTATCTCCCAACACATTGAACAGACGCCCCAAAGTCTTTTCACCAACCGGAACCTTAATACCGCTGCCGGTTGCAACGACCTCCATATCCTTATGAAGTCCCTCGCTGGATGCCAGCATGATACAACGCACCGTATTGTTACCGATATGCTGTGCCACCTCCATGACACATCGTTTTCCATCATTATCTACTTCCAAAGCATCCTTGATATAAGGAAGATCGCTGTCCTCAAACTCCACATCAATGACAGGACCTGATATCTGAACTATTTTTCCCTTCTTCATATTCATCCTCATTTCTGCACTTTACTTTTTGCGTTTCTGTGCCTTTGCACCACTGATAACCTCTGTGATCTCCTGCGTGATCGCCGCCTGACGCACACGGTTGTATTCGATGGAAAGCTGCGCCAGGATCTGTCTGGCACTGTCGGTTGCCGACTGCATTGCCATCATACGTGCGTTGTGCTCGCTCGCATAGGATTCCACCAGAGCGCCGTAAATGAAGCCATTTACATAGTTGGGAACCAGATGATTTAAGATCTTTTCCCAGGACGGCTGCGGCGTCAGCGTCTCCTGATACACATCCACAGGAAGCTTCTCCGCAAACTTATCCTTTTCCAACGGCAGAAGCTTTCGCTTTTCCGCCACGGCTGTTACGGCATTTTCCATTCGTGTGTATAAAATATACACCTCATCAAGCTCTCCCTTCCGGTACCGCTCGATAATGTCATCCGTGATCATGCGGGCTCTGTGAAGGCTCGGATCCTGCACCGTATATTTGAAATGCTTGTGGACCCTGAGTCCCTCTCTCGCAAAATATTGTCTTCCAAGTTCTCCCAGAACGAAAAGGCTGTTCTCGCCTCCCTGCTCAAAAAGGGAATGTGCCATTTTGAATATATTGTGATTGTAGGCTCCGGCAAGACCTTTGTCTGCCGTGACTACAATATAGCCAACCTTCTTATCTTCTGCCGGAATCTTTCCGGTATCCTTAAAATAAATGCTTTCCAGATCCGGCGTGTGACGCAGGATACGCTGAAATGCCTGCTGCAGCGTATAGAAATACGGTTCTGTATCCGCCAGCTTTTTCTTTGCCTTCTGCAGCTTTGTGGAAGAGATCATATACATCGCATTTGTTATCTTCATCGTATCCTTGATACTTTTCATACGCTTTTGTATTTCTTTCGTATTCGCCATGTTCGTCTCCAATCTATGTGCTGCTTATTTAGCCTGCTCCAGAAACTCTCCGGCCACGTTAAGAATCTGCTGTCTCAGTTCATCGGTAAGTACCTTATCTTTCTGGATCGTCTCACCGATCTCCGGGTGAACATCCTCAAAATACTGCAAAAGCTTTCCCTGAGTCTCCTTGATCTGTTCCTTCGGAATAGTAAGAAACAGCTTTCCGGTCGCAGCCACAAGCGTGATCACCTGCTCTGCCAAAGACATCGGATGACCAAGCGGCTGTTTCAAAAGCTCCATCAGACCGTTACCGTAAGCAAGCTGCTGCTTCGTCTCCTCATCAAGATCGGAGCTGAACTGTGTAAATACCTCCATCTCACGGAACTGCGCGAGATCGATACGGATCGTACCGGACGCACTCTTCATTGCCTTAGTCTGTGCAGCTCCACCGACACGGGATACAGAAAGGCCTACGTTGACCGCAGGACGCATACCCGAGAAGAAAAGGTCACTCTCCAGGAAAATCTGTCCGTCTGTAATAGAAATTACATTGGTCGGAATATATGCCGAAACATCGCCTGCCTGCGTCTCGATGATCGGCAGTGCCGTGATCGAACCGCCGCCAAGCTCATCGCTTAACCGGCTGGAACGCTCCAGCAGACGGGAATGCAAATAGAATACATCACCCGGATAAGCCTCACGTCCCGGAGATCTCTCCAGCAGCAGGGACAGTGCACGGTATGCGACCGCATGCTTTGACAGATCGTCATACACAATCAGAACATCCTTGCCCTGATACATAAAATACTCCGCCAGAGCAGTGCCGGAATACGGAGCAATATACTCTAACGATGCGGACTCACTGGCTGTCGCCGAAAGCACGATGGAATACTCCATCGCATCGTTTTTCTCCAGTGTATTTACCAGCTTTGCCACGGTCGATGCCTTCTGACCGATCGCTACATAGATACAGATCACATCCTTGCCCTTCTGGTTCAGGATCGCATCCATCGCGATCGATGTCTTACCGGTCTGACGGTCTCCAATGATAAGCTCTCTCTGTCCACGTCCGATCGGGAACATCGAATCGATTGCCAGAATACCGGTCTCCAATGGTTCTGTAACCGATTTACGGTCAATGATTCCCGGTGCATCGCACTCGATCGCCCGATAGTCTGACGCCTCAATGTCGCCCTTTCCATCAATCGGCGCACCCAGCGCATTGACAACTCTTCCAAGATAGTTGTCTCCGACCGGAATGCCGGCACGCTTCATGGTACGCGTTACCTTCATTCCCTCGCGGATCCCATTGTCCTTTCCAAGAACGATACAGCCGATCTGCGTACGCTGAATATCCTGTACCATTCCCTTCACGCCATTTTCAAAAATGACGATCTCGCCGTACATTGCATGTTCCATTCCATAGATCGTGGCAATCCCGTCACCAACCCAGATCACGGTACCTACCTCATGCTCGCGGCTTTCCATTTCATAATGTTCAATCTCGCTTTTTAAAATTGATATAATATTTTCCGAGCTGATCGCACTCACATTATCATCTCCTAGCCATTTTTTCTCTCAGACAGTTGATGCTTCCCCGCAGGCTCCGGTCAATCTCCAGATCGCCGATACGGATCACAAACCCGCCGACAAGCTCCGGCCGGGATTCCAACGCAAGTGTTACCTCGCTGCATTTTAACTGACTGCACAATCTTTTCTCTATCAGGGCTAACTGCTCCTCATCGGGCTTTTCCACATAATACAGGATGCCTCTGCGAATGTTATGACTGTCGTCATAGCACTCCTCATACGACTGAAAAATTTCTTTTAACAGTGCCTCCTCATGATGCTCCGATACCACCTTCAGAAACGGCTGCATCTTCTCCGGAAATATTTTCTCGATCAGATGCTTCTTCGCCTCCCCGGATACCACCGGACTGTTCATCGCCTCCCGAAGCGGCTCACTGCCATTCCAGATTTCTTCCGTCTGTTTTATATCCTGTCTGTCGATTCCCAGCAGAAACAGTACCTTTCCATAATTAATTGCTATCTGCTTCATGGGCTTCACCTGCTCCTGCTATATAGCTGTCATATATGGAACGATTTGCGGCGCTGCCTGCATTCTCTGACAATATCTTTTCGGCAGCAGCCATGGCAACCTGTGCCACCTGCTTCTGCATGCCGTCCAGCGCCCTCTGCTTTTCAAGCTCGACATCTTTTCTTGCCTTGTCCACAATATGACCTGCCTGTTTCTCTGCTTCCATCACTCTGCTTTCATATTCTCTCTGCGCACGCTGTCTGGAATCCTCCAAAATCCTCCGGGATTCCTCCTTCGCATCTGCAAGCAATCCCTCATACTGTCCTTTCAACTGCATTGCCTGCTCTTCCTTTCCTGCAGCCGATGCAAACTGACCATCGATCATCTGCTTTCTCTGCTCTAACACAGACTGGATCGGACCGATCAGGAAGTGGCGCAGTGCCGCATAGAGAATCAGCAGGTTGATCAATGTAAAGACAATTCCGTCTAAACGTAACATATTACATCGCCAGCCTTTCTCTTTGTTTGCTTCCTCATGCTGTTATTTCAGAAGAAGAATGATCAGCAGCGCGATTACGAAACCATAAATAGCGGTTGCCTCTGCAAGAGCACATCCGAGTACCAGATTGATCTTGATCTTTGGCTCTGCCTCCGGCTGTCTTGCAATGGCATCCACTGCCTTTGAGGTTGCCAGACCAATTCCGATTCCTGCTCCAATACCTGTTAAAACTGCGATTCCTGCTCCAATTGCGATTAACTGTGTCATAATTATCCTCATTTCTGTGCTGCGTTCATATTTTATGGGTGTCGGTTTCACCGGCAGCACTCCGTGAAACCTGCGGGTAAATTTGTTCTTATTTCTGCTCTTCTTACTTTGTTCGTTCTCTTCTCTTTTCTCTTACACTCTTACTTTTTGCTTATTCAACCGCCACTGCTTCTCCGATATACAAGGATGTCAGAAAGACGAATACAAACGCCTGTATCAGACCATCAAAGATATCAAAATAGCAGCTGAATACTGCCGGCAGCACCGCCGGAACTACAAGCTTGATCAGCTCCATAACTACATAGGATCCCAGCACATTTCCAAACAGTCGCATACAAAGCGAAAGCGGTCTGGTAAACACCTCCAGCAGATTGATCGGTGCGACGATCCAAATGGGTTCTCCAAAGCTTTTCAGCCAGCCTTTGCCTCCTTTTTGACGTATCCCGGCAATCTCTACGACCAGAATACTCATGATTGCCATGCCAGCCGTAACACCCATATCCTTTGTGGGCGGTTTGAAACCGATCAGGCCGATCAGATTAGCGATTGCAATGTAGATCAGAATACTGATCAGATACGGCAGATACTTTAATCCATTCTGTCCCAGTAATTCACCAAAGAAATTCTCTGCTGCCTGATAACCTGCTTCCAGTGCAAGCTGTACCTTTCCCGGATTATCAACACTCAGATTTCTGGTTAATAATATGGAGACAATGATCAATACTGCCATGATCAGCCATGTTACAACGACCGATTCCGGAACTGCGATCCCACCTCCGATCGGGATGGTGAATGCCGTGTTACAATTTAATTCCTCCAGCAGTTCCTTTGTTAATTCCTCCGTAGTACTCACTTCCCTTCCTGGCTTTTTGCCACGTTTTTCATTATATGCATGCCGTTTCAAATGTCTAATAACTTATAATTATTTTGTCATATCGAACAATTATCATTACCTCTAAACGCACAAAAACAGGGCAAAACAAGCGTTTTGCCCTGTCAGAATATACGTCAAAAATTCCTGTAAAACAAAAAAAGAAGCACCGCTGGAGCGGTACCTCTTTATGTTCGTGAAAATGAAATTATTCTGCGTTTGCAAGAATCTCTTTCTTGTTGTAGCTTCCGCATGCCTTGCATACTCTATGTGGCATCATCAGAGCGCCACACTTGCTGCACTTTACAAGATTTGGAGCAGTCATTTTCCAATTAGCTCTTCTACGATCTCTTCTTCCCTTAGAAGATTTATTCTTTGGACAGATAGACATTTTCTTACACCTCCTACTGTTATCCTACTTACTTTTTACAACACTTTCTCGATTATATCAATTGCGTTATTGTTTGTCAACCATTATTTTTCAACAACTGCGGCTGTTTCTCTGGCAATGCGAAGCTCCTCATTGGTAGGAACAACCCATACAGGAATTGTACTGTCCGGAGTAGAAAGAAGAAGCTCTTCTCCTCTTACGGTATTGGCTGCCTCATTCAGCTTGATACCAAGAGCGGAAAGTCCCTCAACAATGCGGCCACGTACCACAAAGTTGTTCTCGCCGGCACCGGCTGTCAATGCGATCGCATCAGCTCCACCGATTGCTACATGATAAGCACCGATATATTTGATGATGCGGTAAACCAAAACGTCTAACGCATTGTGTGCATCCTGATTGCCGTTTTCCTCGCCCTCTAAGAGATCTCTGTAATCATTGGACAGACCGGAAATACCAAGCACACCGGACTTCTTATTTAACATGGTCAGAACCTCGCTGACACTCTTTCCTTCCTTATTACAAATGAACTCAACGATCGCCGGATCAATATCTCCGGAACGGGTTCCCATAACAAGACCTTCTAACGGAGTCATACCCATACTTGTATCTACAGACTTTCCATTGACAACAGCGGAAATACTTGCTCCGCTTCCGATGTGGCAGATGATCATCTTAGAATTGTTGATGTCGAGTCCTGCAAGCTCAGCCAGTCTCTCGGAAACAAACGCATGGCTTGTTCCATGGAAGCCGTAACGACGGATTCCGTATTTCTCATAATACTCCTTCGGAATACCATATAAATATGCCTTTGCCGGCATGGTCTGATGGAATGCCGTATCAAACACTGCAACATTCGGTACACCCGGCATGATCTTCTGGCATGCACGGATACCAAGGATATTGGCTGGGTTATGTAACGGTGCCAGCGCGCTGCACTCGTCAATCTCGCGGATCACTTCCTCATCGATCAGTACAGAAGAGGAGAACTTCTCACCACCATGTACCACGCGGTGTCCAATCGCCTCAATCTCATCCAGAGACTTTAACACGGCATGCTCCGGATCAACAAGAGCATCTAAAACTGTCTTCATTCCTACAGAATGATTCGGAATATCAACTTCTTTCTCAATCTTCTTTCCATTGACCTTGATCGAAAAGATTCCGTCAAGACCAATTCTCTCACACTGTCCGGAAGCACTTACTTCCTCTGTTGCAGAATCGATCAGCTGATATTTCAGAGATGAACTTCCACAGTTTACTACAAGTATTTTCATGACTCATTTCCTCCATATAACATATAATCTATACACCTGTACAACGAAGGCTCTCTATATCTAAGACTCACCACATTGTACCTGCACAAATAACACAGTCTGCCCGGAAGCACACAATGACCCTCCGGATCACATGTACTTCCGGGCATACCGGATACTCTGTGTCTTTTGCTTTACTGAAGCTGTGCCTGTACGGCAGTCAGCGCGATAACACCTGTGATGTCCTCTGCGGAGCATCCGCGGGACAGGTCATTAACAGGGCTTGACAGTCCCTGCAGCATCGGTCCGTATGCCTCTGCCTTTGCCAGACGCTGAACCAGCTTATAGGAAATATTACCACAGTCCAGATTCGGGAATACCAAAACGTTTGCCTTACCGGCAACATCACTTCCCGGTGCCTTTGACTTTGCTACCTCCGGCACGATCGCTGCGTCTGTCTGAAGCTCTCCGTCGATCACAAGCTGCGGATACTTCTCATGTGCAATTCTGGTTGCCTCAACCACCTTGTCCACCAGAGGATGCTTTGCGCTTCCCTTGGTAGAATGAGAAAGCATTGCGATGATCGGATCACCGCCCACCAGATTACGGAAGCTCTTGGAGCTGGAGTGTGCGATTGCTGCCATCTCCTCGGAATTCGGATCCTGATTCAGTCCGCAGTCTGCGAACAGGAAGGTTCCGTTTGCTCCGTACTCACAGTTCGGTACATCCAGAATAAAGAAACCGGATACCAGCTCTGTGCCCGGTGCTGTCTTAAGGATCTGCAGTGATGGACGAAGCACATCAGCCGTTGCATGACAGCAGCCTGCCACCATACCGTCTGCGTCCTTGCATTTTACCATCATAACACCAAACATTATATAATTATTTAAAAGCTGTTCTCTTGCAGATTCTAATGTCATTCCCTTTTTCTTACGAAGCTCGTACAGAAGATTTACATACTCGTCCAGCTTCGGAGACGTTTCCGGATTTACAACAGAGATGCCGTCTAACTCAACATCGAGCCAGTGAGCACCGTCTCTGATCTTCTCTTCATCCCCAACCATGACAATTTTAGCCGTGCCTTCCTTCAATACCTGAGCCGCTGCGATCAATGTTCTTTTGTCGCGGCTTTCCGGCAATACGATTGTCTTAACATCCTGTTTTGCTCTTGCTTTAATCTCGTCAATAAACTTCATGATATCCTCCATTTCTGCCCTAGAGCTATGGCATAAGTACAAAATCACCCAATTAATTCAAGTATAATGGATTCGCTCTTTTTTGTCTAGTACATAGTATCAAAAATACCGCTGATGCATTTTATACCGCAACTGTGGTATACTGGTACGCAAAGAGCCGTGACGCATTTATCTGTCCGGAAAGGAGCGCTTTATGAGAAATTTTACCGGTATCATCGCAGAATACAATCCGTTTCATAACGGTCACCGCCATCAGTTTGACTATGTCCGTTCCCAGGGTGCCGAAGTGATCGCCGTGGCAATGAGTGGCAATTTCGTCCAGCGTGGAGCCCCTGCCTGGACCGACAAATATCTGCGTACCCGCATGGCACTCTCCCAGGGCGCCGATCTTGTCTTTGAGCTTCCCTCCGTCTACTGTCTGTCAAGTGCAGAAAATTTCGCTTTCGGCGGGATATCTCTTCTAAATGCACTGAAGCTGGACAGCTTTTGTTTTGGGTGTGAGACACCGGAGCTTTCTTTATTAGAAAAAACGGCTGATCTGCTGGTTGAGGAGCCGGAGGCATTCCGAACCGCCCTGCAGGCGCAGTTAAAAAACGGTGCATCTTATCCCGCCGCCAGAGCATACGCACTCCGTCAGTGCCTTCCGGCGCTTCCGGCAGAATTTCTATCCGGTGCCAACAATATCCTCTCACTGGAATATCTGAAGGCCGTGCGCCGTCTGCACAGCGAGATGACGCCGTTTCCACTGCTTCGCTCCGGACAAGATTACCATAACACGGATATCATACCGGATGCATTCTCCTCAGCTTCCGCAATACGCCATTCTTATGAGAAGGCTTCCTCCTTAGAAAAGTGTGCCGACGCCATGCCTGAGGAGGTATACGAACTGCTTGCCGGGCATCCTGACCGCTTCGGGATCAGTCTGTCTGATTTTGATCTGCTGCTCTATTATGCCCTGCGCCGCGCCTGCCGGAACGGCACGCTGACCGGTTACGGCGATATCAGCACGGAACTTGCAAACCGCATCGAAAAGGAGCTTGCTTCCTATAAAGATGCTGATTCCTTTATCCTTTCTTTAAAGAGAAAGAATATCACTTACGCCCGGATCAGCCGCTGTCTGTTCCAGCTGCTGCTAGAGATTCCAAGCACTGTCTGCAGTGGTACGATGCAGCCGGTTCCGTATCTGCGTCTGCTCGGCATGCGCCGTTCCAAGAGCAGTTATCTGCGCCGCATCACAGAAGTTCCGATCATCACAAAGCCTGCAAATGCGTGGGTTCAGGTGGCATCCTCTCCTTATTCATGCGCCACGGATTATCTGAAAATTGATTTTCTGGCCGCCGATCTTTACCGTCAGGTTCTTTCCCATAAAACCGGCTGCCCGATCCCGGATGAGTATCATTCCGGCGTTATCATTATGGAGGATTAACACGCAAAGCGCAGGAAAAATGACATTTTTTTCATTTACCCCCTACCCATTTTCATATTTTATGGTTATAATAAAAAACTGTGAGTATTTTACCCACATCAGAAAACGGCTGTTTTGTAGTGCTGCATGAAACAGCTTCCTACTAGATCCGCAGCACAGAAATGAGGATAAAGATGGGTGTAACCTACGTAAAAGAAGTAATGTCACCGGAGGAACTACTGGAAGCATACCCACTTCCGGCAGAGCACAAGAAGTTAAAAGAGGCACGCGATGCCGAGATCAAAAAGGTCTTTACCGGAGAATCTGATAAATTTTTAGTGATCATCGGACCATGTTCCGCAGATAACGAAGATTCTGTCTGTGATTATATAAACCATCTCGCAAAAGTACAGGATAAGGTATCTGATAAGATCCTGATCATCCCTCGTATCTATACCAACAAGCCACGTACAACAGGACAGGGCTACAAAGGAATTGTTCATCAGCCGGATCCGGAGAAGGAACCGGATCTTCACGATGGTATCATCGCAATGCGCAAAATGCATCTGCGTGCGATTGCCGAGACACATCTGTTTGCAGCAGACGAGATGCTTTATCCTGAGAACTGGCCATATATCTCTGATATTCTCTCTTATGTTGCAGTCGGTGCACGTTCTGTAGAGGATCAGCAGCATCGTCTCACTGTCAGCGGTTTCGATATCCCATGTGGTATGAAGAACCCTACCAGCGGTACCTTAAGCATCATGCTTAACTCCTGCATCGCTGCACAGAGCAGCCACACATTTATGTACCGTCAGTGGGAAGTGAAAACAGACGGAAATCCTCTGGCACATACTATTCTGCGTGGTGCTGTCAACAAGCATGACCAGTCTATGCCAAACTACCACTACGAGGATCTGGTACTGTTAAATGAGATGTATCAGGAGCTGGATCTGAAAAACCCTGCCTGCATTGTTGATGCAAACCATGCAAACTCCAACAAGCAGTATTTTGAGCAGCCTCGTATCGTTTCTGAGGTTCTTCACAGCCGTAACGTATCCAACGACATTAAGAAGCTTGTCAAGGGTGTTATGGTGGAGAGCTACATCGAGCCGGGCAACCAGAAGATTTCCGAGCACATCTACGGTAAATCAATCACAGATGCCTGCCTTGGCTGGGATGAGTCTGAGCGACTGATCTACGATATCGCTGAAAAGCTGTAATTTTCGGATCCATAAAATCAGAATAACGAAATTGCGGTGCCGGATGTTTGTAATCATTTCTGATCAATAGATGCACGGTATCCGCACTATCAAAAAAGGGTCACCCCACAATGAGGTGACCCTTTTTTGATACTCTTCTATACATTATCAATCTGCCAGTCGATCGGCTCCACTCCATTGGCCTTCAGGAAATCATTTGCCTGACTGAAATGCTTGCAGCCGAAAAATCCACGATATGCAGACAATGGACTCGGATGAGGTGCCTTTAAGATCAGATGCTTCGGATTCGTCAGCATCGGGATCTTGCTCTGTGCCGGTCTGCCCCACAGCATATAGACAATCGGACGATCCTGCGCATTGACTGCCTGGATCACGGCATCCGTAAACCGCTCCCAGCCCTTTCCCTGGTGGGAAGCCGCCTGATGCGCCCGCACCGTCAGCACCGTGTTCAGCAACAGAACTCCCTGATCTGCCCACTTTTTAAGATATCCGTTGTTGGGAATATCACAGCCCAGATCATCGTGAAGCTCCTTGTAAATATTCTGCAGTGACGGTGGGATTTCCTTCTGATCCACCGGCACCGAAAACGAAAGTCCGTGCGCCTGATGTACGTTGTGGTACGGATCCTGTCCAAGGATCAGCACCTTCACCTTAGACAACGGTGTAAAATGAAATGCATTAAATATATCGTCTGCCGGCGGATAGATCACCGCCCTGCTGTATTCGTCCTTTACAAAATGAAACAGATCCCTGTAATATGGCTTGGCAAATTCGCCCTGAATCGCATCCAGCCAGTCATTTGTAATCATTGCCATCTCTTTGTCCTTCTTTCTTATAAACGCACGGAA
Organism: Jutongia sp.; assembly: GCF_057878315.1. NCBI lineage: Bacteria > Bacillati > Bacillota > Clostridia > Lachnospirales > Lachnospiraceae > Jutongia > Jutongia sp. The sequence goes on from NZ_DBLXSO010000034.1 coordinate 29,818, forward strand.
ATGCCCTCATCGCGCAGATATTCCTTCACCTGACGGATCGTCAGCTCCTTATAATGAAATAACGATGCGGCAAGCACTGCCTCTGCGTGTCCCTCCGTAAATGCATCCTTAAAATGCTCCAGCTTCCCCGCTCCACCGGATGCGATCACCGGAACCGGCACATTATCGGAAATGATCCTTGTCAGCTCATTGTCGTAGCCAGCCTTCGTTCCGTCACAATCCATACTCGTCAGAAGAATCTCTCCGGCACCAAGCTCTGCTGCTTTCATGGCCCACTCCACGGCATCAATGCCCATGTCCACTCTTCCACCGTTCTTGTAAATATTCCAGCCGCTTCCATCTGCTCTGCGCTTGGCATCAATCGCAACAACAACACACTGGCTTCCAAACTTGAGTGCCGCCTCCGAGATCAGCGTCGGATTCATGATCGCCGCCGTATTGACAGAAACCTTATCAGCGCCCTCGCGGAGGATCACCTTAAAATCATCTACCGTGCGGATACCGCCGCCTACCGTAAACGGAATAAACACAGTCTCAGCTACCCTGCGCACCATATCAATCTTCGTTTCTCTGGCATCAGAGGATGCCGTAATATCAAGAAAGACCAGCTCGTCAGCGCCTTCTCTTCCATAAGCAGCACCAACCTCAACCGGATCACCGGCATCACGCAGATCAACAAAATTCACGCCCTTCACCACACGTCCTTCATGCACATCAAGACATGGGATTACTCTCTTTGTAAACATATATCCTCCATTCCGGTGCCGTCAAACGGCATCCCTCTGTCATTTCCTATGATGTATTCTCTCTGTAACGATGCGGTACTGCGAAAGCCACATAACAATGCTGCAATCCGCAGCATCGCCGCAATCCGCACCATCCGTTAAAGTTTCTGCTACACTACAGATCACAGAAATTCTTCAAGATCTGCAGACCGATATCTCCGCTTTTCTCCGGATGGAACTGGCACGCAAACACATTACCATGCTCCACCGATGCATGAATCGGTACAATATACTCTGTTGTCGCAGCCACATCCTCCGGATGATCCGCCTTCAGATAATAGGAATGCACGAAATACACATACGGATCCTGACCAATGCCCTGAAACAATCTGGCACCTTCCCGGATCTTCAAAGAATTCCATCCCATATGCGGGATCTTATAACCCTCCTTCGGAGGAATAGAAACAATCTCTCCGTCCAGAACACCAAGTCCCTCCACTCCCGGAGACTCATCGCTGCTGCGAAACAAAAGCTGCAGTCCCAGACAAATTCCCAAAAACGGCGTTCCTGCCGCTGTCACCTGACGGATCACATCCACAAGTCCGAACCGGTGAAGCTTCTCCATGGCATCACCAAATGCACCAACTCCCGGAAGGATCACCTTATCTGCACCAAGGATCGTCTCCGGATCTCTTGTCACAACACACTCCTGTCCAAGGAAAAGCAGAGCCTTCTCCACACTCTTCAGATTGCCGGCGTCATAGTCTATTATAGCTATCATTGTTGTATATCACCTCTGTTGTCGTTGTTTTGTATGGTAAAAGTGTACCACATACGGGGAGGGTTGTCGATATGGTTATTACAGGTGAGGTTTTATCCTAATCTTGCAAGTCCACAAATCTATACCTTCCGGGACCAAATCCTTTTACTTTTTCTATTATCTTTGCCTTTTTTTATAGCAACAAAACCGCCATGAAGATGGACTCTCCACAATGGCTCATTTAATTGTTACTATTTCTTTTTGCTTTCCATTTTTCTTGACAAACAATACTTTTGCCTATATTATAGATGTTAGAAAGAAACGAAGTTTACTACCGTACAGCTATTGCTCATGCGGCTTGCTCGTTTCTTTTTTGGTTCTTACCAAATCATAAAGATAGAGCTTTCCATCTGCATCACATCTTACAAGCATTCTCGCTCCAAAAATGTTATATCGTTCCAAATTGCCCTCCTCATCATAAACAGGTATCCCAAATCTTGTATTATAGCGATACCAGCCAAATTTTGCTTTAGCACCATGTTTATTACTGTAATCCGGATACTCCGATTTATCTGAGGCAATTTGAATCAGCTCACCAATAGCCGGTGTAATGTTAGCCTTTGCCTTCATATTTGCACCTTTCAAGCCCTTTGTATCATTTGAGTGGCTGAACTCATCCGGGAAATCAGAACCGATATAAATCTTCTCTGAGGTTTCTGCTATTTCAAAGTATTCTCCAATATACTCTTTCAGATACCGCTCTATCTCATTCCAATTTATCCCTTTCCTGGACTTGAACCTTATATCATTGATAAGGGCAATTTTAGACCCATCCAAATCCGTTATAATGCGGACACTTTTATTCATATAGCCCGTCCTTTTAATTTCGTATCAGACATATTTCGACATCTGATACGATTCTACCTTAGAAAGCACAAATATACTGTGAGTTCTTCTGCTTTTCCCTCTCTTCCTAAAATGATGCCCTATGAACACACTCGAAGTCTTGACTTTGCTGTTGGTAGTTTTTGTGGTTCTATCTTACATAGATAATCATAATAATAACAAAATAGTATCTCACCTCTGATCTTAGGGGCATACCGATGAACCGCCAAATCCATCACAACTGCATTAAATTCTACCAGTCAGCCGCCAGACCAACCATAACTGTATAAGTACAATATACCAATATTATAATATAGCTTGGCATATTCCCATTTCTACATCACCGATTCCATTTTCCAGTTCTATGCACATTCCTTCACACATAAACGAGTTCGGTATTCATACAACCATTTATGATCCGATATACGATCTATACACAATTCCGTAAGACTAATATCCTCCTGCTCTGTCACAAGCAAATCTTCCATATGCATTCCCAACAATTTGCTCAATACATAAAGATGGTCTACCGATGGTAATACATTTCCCTTAAACCATCGATATATCGGCTGTGGGCAAGATAAATGCAATATCTTCTGTATATCCTTAACTG
>NZ_DBLXSO010000035.1:0-31828 GCF_057878315.1 Jutongia sp.
ATGCTTTGTTGTCACCCTTAGCATTTTTCAGAATAGATTCGAACTGAAAGTTGTTTTTCATTTTTTCCCTTTGGGGAATGCCTCGGCTTTCTCTTAGGAGGGGGCCGTTATATCCATTTAACTACGAGAACACAAGCTCGCTGTCAAGTATAGCATGATTTGCCTTTTTATGCAAATAATATTATACTTGTATAGAATGTGTAGTTGTGCAGATAACGCAGTTTTATAGATTGAAATGAGGATTAGTCATATGAAAAAGAAAAGGTTTATCGCTGCTGTGATGGCGGGGATTCTTATGGTAGGAAGTATATGCAGCCAGACCGCACAGGCGGCGTCCAAGTGGCCGAAGGGACCGGACAAGAAAAGCTTAAGCTGTGCATCGGCGATCGTGATGGAGCTCTCCACGGGAACCGTGCTTTATTCCAAGAACGTGCACCAGAAGCATTATCCGGCGAGTATCACCAAGATCATGACATCGCTGCTGACGCTGGAGAACAGTTCGCCGAGTGACGTTGTCACGTTTACCGAGGCAGAGGCGCACGGCATTGAGACCGGAAGCTCCTCCATGTACTGCGTGCCGGGCGAGAAGTTTACGATCGAGCAGGTATTGTACGGTATTATGCTGCAGTCTGCCAACGAGATGTGTCTTGTGGCAGCCGATCATGTGGCGGGCAGCGTCAGTGCTTTTGTGGACATGATGAATGAGCGCGTGGCGCAGCTTGGGCTCAAGGACACGCATTTTATGAATCCGAATGGTCTTCACAACGACGATCACTATACATCCGCATACGATATGGCATGCATTGCCAGAGAGGCGTGGAAGAATCCATCCTTCCAGAAGATCTGTGGCACCAGAACCTATCAGGTCAAGTCGACCAACAAGCGTAAAGCCGGCGAGATCCTTGGCGGACAGCTTCTCAACCATCATCAGATGATCAACGGATATGAGACAAGCAGCCGTTACGAGAAGGATTACGTGATCGGCGGTAAGACCGGATATACATCCATGGCGCACTCGACGCTCGTTACCTTCGCGGAGAAGGACGGCATGCAGGTTGTCTCCGTTATCATGAAGGGCAACAGTCCGAAGCAGGGTGAGCCGAATGAATATACAGACACGACAAGGATTCTTGACTTTGCCTTTGAAAAGTTCTCCAAACATGAAGTCAACGGTGAGAACAGCGATGTGAATGAGAACCTTTTTAATACCTTTGACAGCTATTTTAATGCGGAGCAGTCACCGCTTCGTCTGTCTGCAGAATCAGCTGTTGTCCTTCCGAAGGGCGTGGGCATAAAGAAAGCAAAGCAGCAGATCAAATACGATGATTCCGTTAAGATCCAAGACGGCGAAAATGTCATCGGAACCGTGAAATATACCTACGATGGGCGCATGGTCGGCTCCACTGATATTATTTACGACAGCTCCAAATCAGCCTCCCATCTGGACGAGGCATCCAGACAGATCGTTGATTCCGAGATCAAACAGATCAAAACCAACAAAAAGCATGCCGTGATCCTGACAAAGTTGTCCGGAATCAAGTACAGCTTTTACAATATGGTGTCCTTTTTTAAGGACAGAGTGATCCTGGTGATCGTTGCAGGACTGATCCTTTTACTCATTGTTCTTCTGGTGGTAAATTACCGGATGAACTCCCGCAGAAAGCGCAGAAGCCGTATCAGAACGAGACGCTCCTACGGGGCAATGTCCCTGAACAGCCGCAAGTCCTTCTCAGCAAGCAAGCGTAAGGGACGTCATCGCCGCGGGGCAGATTTTACAAGCAGCCGCAGAACGTCAAGAAGCAGCATGTCAGACAGCGGAAGCAGCCTGAGTACCAGGAAAATGAAGAAAAACCGCAAGAAAACAAAAGAAAGCTTTGGAAAGAGCTTTTATGACTTTTGATAGAAAATAGAAAGGCATGGTTACAAAATGGCAGAAGATAACAATACCACGACAGACAACTCCGATTACGAGGAAATCTGCTATCTGTGCAGACGTCCCGAGAGCAAGGCAGGAAAGATGATCCATATTCCGAACAATATCTGCATTTGCCCGGACTGCATGCAGAAGACCTTTGATTCCATGGGAAGCATGAGTGGCTTTCCGGGAATGATGAGCGGCATGCCGCCGTATATGGACATGTTTAACGGCAATCAGAACATGTTCGAGGAGATTCCGAACAATCAGAAACTCAAAAAGAAAAAGCATGAAGAGCCGAAGGCGGAGGAGAAGACAGAGAAGCCGGAAGAAACGAAGGGGATCGTTGATATCCACCACCTTCCGGCACCACATGTCATTAAGAAGCATCTGGATGAATATGTCATCGGTCAGGACTATGCCAAAAAGGTAATGTCCGTGGCGGTGTACAATCATTACAAGCGTGTTCTGACGGACACGATGGATGAGATCGAGATTGAGAAATCCAACATTCTCATGGTGGGTCCGACCGGCTGTGGTAAGACCTATCTGGTCAAGACGCTGGCGAAGATCCTGCAGGTACCGCTTGCGATCACGGATGCCACAAGTCTTACAGAGGCAGGCTACATCGGTGACGATGTCGAGAGCGTGCTTTCCAAGCTGCTTGCCGCTGCGGACAATGATGTCGAGAAAGCAGAACACGGCATTATCTTTATCGATGAGATTGATAAGATCGCCAAGAAGCGCAATACCAACAGCCGTGATGTCAGCGGCGAGTCCGTACAGCAGGGCATGTTAAAGCTTCTGGAGGGCAGCGAGGTTGAGGTACCGGTTGGTGCCACGAATAAAAACGCCATGGTGCCGATGACAACGATCGATACAAGAAATATCTTATTTATCTGTGGCGGGGCATTTCCGGAGCTGGACAAGATCATCAAGAAGCGTCTTACCCGTCAGGCATCCATCGGCTTTCAGGCGGAGCTTTCCGATGCCTATGATAAGGATGAGAATATTTTATCCAAGGTCACCGTGGAGGATCTGCGGGAGTTTGGTATGATTCCGGAGTTTCTCGGACGTCTGCCGGTTATCTTTTCACTGCAGGCAATGACAGAGGAGATGCTCGCCCGCGTTATGACAGAGCCGAAGAATGCGATCTTAAAGCAGTATCAGAAGCTTTTGCTGCTCGATGAGGTCGATCTGCAGTTTGATGCGGATGCCATTCAGGCAGTTGCCAAAAAGGCAGCCGAGAAAAAGACAGGTGCGAGAGCACTGCGTGCGATCATCGAGGATTTCATGCTGGATATTATGTATGAGATCCCGAAGGATGATATGATCGGTCGTGTAACGATCACAAAGGACTACATCGAAAATCACGGTTCGCCGAAGATTGAGATGAGGGAAAGCGGTGAGGCAACGCTTCTGACACAGCGCAACGATTAAGTGCATATATTATCTATATGCGTGAAGGCGGCCGCTATGTGAATGCGCCTGCGAGTGAGAAAAAGCACAGCTTTTTCGGACCCTTTGCTTTCACGCAGCATCTTAGTATAAGGAGCACTGTTGTGGATTGTCAGGACAAAATATATTCCGAAGAATATGAAGATTATATCGTGGAGTACGGCAGCTGGTCGGAGCTGGTGTCGGAGCAGTATCAGACGGACTGTTACCAACTGGCAGATTTCCGGTTTGCCGTTGTTTATCTGGAGGGCAGTGCGGTCGATGAGAGCCGCAGAAATGCAGAGCTTGTGATACCACGATGCTTTGGTCTTCTGAGTTCAACACAGACGTTAGAGGAGACAGGGGCGGCGAGAGTCAGGAGACAGTCGCAGTTAGAGCTTTTCGGACAGGGTGTAATGTTCGGGATTGTTGATACGGGGGATGGAGTTTGATAAACAGAGCAATGGGGAAAGGTTTGGTGTTAAACAAAATGAATGAAAGATATTATCAGGAAGCATGTGCAGTAATGAACGAGGTCAAAAAGGTAGTGATCGGTAAGGATGAGTGTGTCCGTCTCGCGATGGCGGCGATCCTTGCAGGCGGTCATATCCTGATCGACGATATACCGGGTGTCGGTAAAACAACACTTGCGATGGCATTTGCGGGAGCTATGGAGATGGACAGTCACCGTATGCAGTTCACGCCGGATGTACTCCCGGCGGACATCCTCGGATTTTCCATGTATGAAAAGGCACAGGGAGCCTTTGTATATCAGCCGGGTGCGATCATGTGTAACCTGTTTCTGGCAGATGAGATTAACCGTACCTCACCGAAAACACAGTCGGCTCTGCTTGAGGTTATGGAGGAAGGCAATGTCACAGTGGACGGTGTGACAAGACGTGTTCCGGAGCCGTTTGTGGTGATTGCGACGGAGAATCCGGTCGGAAGCGTCGGAACCCAGCTTCTGCCGGAGTCACAGCTTGACCGTTTCATGATCTGTATGACCATGGGATATCCGGATGCCGAGAACGAGATTGCGATCGCAAAAGGAAGAAGCAACGGCATACAGCTTGACGATGTACAGGGAGTTATTCCGGCACAGGAGCTTACCATGATCCGGGCAGAGGTTGAGAACATTTATCTGCACGATGAGATCTATTCTTATATTGTCGATCTTGCGAGAGCCACCAGAGAGCATTCGCTTGTGGAGCTTGGTATGAGTCCGCGAGGAACCATCGCACTTGCAAAGATGGCAAAGGCGGCTGCATTCCTGTCAGACCGTGACTTTGTTGTGCCAAACGATGTCACCGAAGTATTTAGTGCTGTGGTGGCACATCGTCTCGTATTAAATTCCAAGGCACGTGTTGGACATGTATCCACAGATACCGTGCTGGAGCAGATTCTTTCCAGCGTTCAGAAACCGAAGGTCAGAAAATAATCGGAGAGGCGTGTGATTCCATGAAAAGACTCATCACATATTTGATCGTGATCGCGTTGACATTTTATACAGCGGTGCTTTATGGAAGCACCAGTTTTCTGATGTTGTTTTATGTGGAGCTTGCCCTGCCGTTCTTTCTGATGCTTACTCTCCTGCCGGCAATGCGCAGTCTGAGACTTACAATGGAGCTGCCGATTCCTGTGGTAGAGCAGGGACAGAAGGTGCCGGTATTACTGCGGGTGCGCAACGGAAGCTTTCCAATCGGAGGAAGGATTGCGGTGCAGGTGAAAGGAACGCTGCCGATGGGACAGAAAACAGAGAAAACCTGGTTCTATTCACATCTGACGGGCAGCAAAAAGGAAGCCGTCATCAAGACAGAATATCATGCCCGCTGTGTCGGCAATATCCATATGGAGATCGGGAAGGTCTGGTGCTATGATTTTCTCGGACTTGTCGCAGTGCCGCTTTCTGCAAAGTACTGGAAGGCACTGAAGCCGGAGACGATGCTCGTTTTGCCGAGAATCTGCGAGGTTCCGGTGATGGTCAGCCGTCAGAGCCGTGATTTTGCGGGGGAGAGCGAGGATTATTCCAAAGAACGCGGCGGAGATGATCCGTCCGAGGTGTTCAAGATCCGTGATTATCAGCCGGGAGACAAGCTTCGCAGCATTCACTGGAAGCTGACAGCCAAGACGGACGAAATGATGGTTCGCGAGCAGTCACTGCCGCTGGGCTGTCCGGTCGATTTCTATCTGGATCTGTATCAGCCGGCGGGGCATCATGGCAGAAAGCATGAGACAAAGCGCGACAGTTATCTGCAGATCATCGCTTCGATCAGCCATTCGCTGGTGTTAGAAGGATGCCGTCATCATGTCATCTGGTTTGACAGTCAGAGAAATGATATCTGCAGATACCGGATCGAGAAAGAGGAAAATATATACGAAATGCTGTTTCGTCTGGGGCAGCTTCCGGTGTATCACAGCCGGAAGGAGCTTACTGAACTTTATCGGCAGAAATATCATGAGATGCCGGGTATTACGACATTGGAGCTTGACACAGAGCTGGTGCTCAAGCTGAATGGCGAGACACAGGCAAGATACAGCGGGGATGTTTCCGATATCGAGAGGCAGCTTGGCGCGAAGGAATTAGTTGTTTAGCGGAGGGGACAGGCCGCTTGTAAATAAAGGGGGAATATCATGAAAAGAAAGCCGTTCGTTATGCAGGGAATCTGTCTTTTCATGCAGCTTTTCGGAATGCATCTGTGTGTGTATTCCATCTTTCTGAAAGCAGGAAGCTTATATAAATTTGCCATTGCACTTGCGGTGGCGTCGATCTGGTTTACCGTGCTTGCAGCGGCACCGCTCCGGCGTCTGGAGCATAAGGTAAAGAGCCGGTATAAGATTCCGTTTGTGAAGTATCCGGTGGCGGATCTGTTTCTGCTTTTTACTCTAATAATATGGGGGATTTTGACAGTCCGATATCTGGGACACATCAAAGCAGATATGACGACACTGACGGATGCGGTCGCGCATCGTCAGAGACAGTATAATTACGGTGTATCCGGTGCATTTCAGCCGTATGCGGACCGGTATCACGGAGCCGTTGGAACATGGATCGTTCTGGATCTGGAGCTTCTTGCCGGACTGTTTATGTCACGGGTGTATGCACACCGTCACGGCATGTTCTGGGGGACACTGCCTGCGGCACTTCTTGTAGCCTGTGGTCTTCTCTGGGGAAAGGCGCCGACCATACCGGCAATGATCCTTCTGATCGCCGGTATTCTGGGAACACAGATGTGCTACGATGAATTTCATGTAGGCGGTTCCAGACATTTCCGCCAGATCAGTGTTTCCATTGTGCGTCACCGTTTATTCTATCCGATCATGTTAGTATGTATTCTGGTGCTGTTTGGAGCAGGAGCCAGACTGTCGGTAGCAACGAAGGATCAGGCGTTGCAGGGAGAGGAGAAGCTCCTTAAGACGCAGCACACCATGGAAAAGCAGATTGTGAACTTTGGGGTGCGGACCGTGCAGAAGATTCAGGCACTTCTTGGCATTGAGCAGCCGGGTGTGCTTACCAATACTTCCCCGAAATTTACCGGGGAGACCGTGCTTGCGCTGACCGTAGACAAGAAACCGACGGAAGATATTTATCTGCGCGGTTTTATCGGCACAAGATACGAAAACGGCAGATGGAGCAACTCCAAGAAAAAGAAAATATCCGGTCTGTTTGGAACCGAGACCTGCTATCAGCTTCTGACGCAGGATTATAACGTATATCAGGCAAGAAAGCTTGCTTCGGACAACCGATCAGTATCGTATCAGGAATATCTGGCAGATCCGGATTCGATGGGGCAAAAGAACGCCATGCATATGAAGATCAAATATGAGAAGGGCAACCCGACAACGTTTGCGTACTTTCCATATTTCTCCAAGCTGGATGAAAGCTCCATGGGAACGCTGATGCTCGATTACGACAAGGGCTTCCGGCGCAGCGATGACGTCAGCGAATACGAGGTGCTTACCCAGAAAACAAGAATGGGTCTTCGTTTTCAGGCAAGCTCGGCGGGACTTCTGCAGAAGGAATGTGTTCCGTATTATGCTGCGGAACAATTGGGAAATCAGGAATCCGTTACGATATATGAGACAGACGATGACAATTTCGGCTCGAATAAGCAGCAGATCACGGATGGGGAAGATATGCCGTCGTTAGAGGACGGAAAGTATTATGTTGCCGTATCGGATCCGAATCTCGGCAGGTATTTCCAGTATGTGTTAAGTGAGGATCTGTGGCTGCCGGGTGGTCTGACACAGACGAAGCAGCTTGCAAAGGATCTTCTGGTCAATTATGTTCCGATCACGAAGACCACAGGAAGCGGAAGAACCATTTTCGTATCTCCGGATCAGACGATCAAATCGCTGCGAATCTATCTGAATGAAAATACAAAGTACAGTCAGACACTGAAGGCAAAGGAAGTCGGTACCGATTATGTGGAGAATTTCCTTTTCGTGCAGAAGCTTGGTTACTGTGAGCATTATGCGACAGCAGGAGCTGTGCTGTTTCGCGCGATGGGAATCCCATCCCGCTATGTGTCCGGTTACCGTGTTCCGGCATCAGACTTTGTCGACAACGGGGATGGAACCTACACGGCGAAGGTGCTGGATCAGGAAGCACATGCGTGGACGGAGGTCTACAGTCTGAGCAGCGGCTGGACCGTGGCAGATATGACGCCGAGTGCACAGGATGCGACCGGTCAGATCAACAACAACGGATCCGGATTTACCCAGACCGCACCGACCGAGGAACCGGATTACGGCGATGACACCTTCCTTGAGAATGATCCGCAGAGCAGCGAAAAGGCAGCGCAGGATCCTTCTGAAACGGAAGAACCTGAGATCACCGAGGAACCGGCTGCGACTGAGCATGCCGACGGACAGAATGGCGGAAGCAGCGATCAGATGGACGCATCCTCAGACGGAAGCAGTTCCGGTACGTCCGCCGGAAGAGATGCAGGCAGGAAAGCACTTTCTCCGAAGCAGAAGAAAATCCTGCTTGCAGTGACAGGAACGGTGGCAGTCTTACTGCTTCTGTGGCTGATCTGGTACAGCCAGCGTCTGCGCAGAAGATACCGTCTGCGAAAATGTCATGGAGGCGGTGCATATCTTCTGGAGTTGAACCATCAGCTCGAACAGATGCTTCGCTGCTGTGGCTTTGGCAAGCCGGAGCACATGACTGATCAGGAATATCTTACGCTTCTTAGCGGGCTTGATCCGAAGGGCGTGGAGAGCGGCATGACCGGGAGGTATTTCCGTCAGCTTGAGAGAGCGCGGTTTGACAGAGAGTGCGGTTCAAAGGAAGAGATCAGAGACTGTGTCCGCTTTGTCAGGGGCGTGAAGCGGGCAGCACTTGCATCGGCAGGAACCGGGCGGAAATTCTACGCCGGACTTCGTGCATGGAAGTGATAAATAGTGTATGGACATACGAAAAGATATTTACCATTAAATGATGGATTGCACTATTGCGAAGCAATTATATAAATAAAGTTTTATCGCACACCAGAGGGGATTGATTACACGATCCCCTCTTTTTTGAATGCTGATGGAACGACAAGGATCTATTCCATTTGGGATCAGAGCATTCCGTATGTCCCGAATTCGGGACAGGAGGGCGGACTGCCGGAGGAGCTTTCCTATGGCACGGAATACGGAAGAGAAGCCATCAACCGCGCGCTGCAGTCGGCAAATCCTTACGATATCGTACCGAGCAGAGATACCGAGGGACATGGAACCTTTATGGCGGGCGTGGCATGCGGCAACGAAGATGCGGCACAGGAATTTTCGGGAATCGCTCCGTTGGCGGAGCTTGTCGTTGTGAAATGCAAAGCTGCCAAAAGAAACATCCGTGATTATTACGGGATCGACCCGGATGTGCCGTGCTTTATGGAAAATGATATTATGCTGGGAATCCGCTATCTGGCAAGGATTGCCTATCGGCGCAGAAAGCCGATGGTCGTGTGTATCGGCATGGGAACAAGTCTCGGAAGCCATTACCGGGGAGGGGCACTCGGTCAGATTGCGCAGTCCTATGGCGATCTGAGGGGCTTTGTTGTCGTGGCAGCAGGCGGCAATGAGGGAAACGAATCACACCACTATCATCAGGAGCAGCTTGCCGCCCGGGGAGAGACGGAGGTGGAGCTTCGGGTCGATCCTGCTGAGACCGGCTTCACAACAGAGCTTTGGTGCAAGGCACCCGGACTTTGTTCCGTGGCTTTGATCTCGCCCGGCGGGGAGTTCAGTGGCAGAATCTATGCCCGTGTCGGCGAACGGCAGATGATCCGTTTTCTGTTGGAAAAGACCGTTGTCTATATTGATTATCTGCTGGTTTCCTTTGAGAGTGGGGATGAATGCATCCGTCTCCGCTTCTTTGGTCCCGAGGAGGGGATCTGGCGGTTCCGTGTGTACAATGAGACGGACATTCCGGCACAGTTTGACATGTGGCTGCCGATCCGTGAATTTATTAATGACGGGACTTATTTTCTGCGCCCGGATCCCAATACGACCTTGTGCGATCCGTCTAACAATTTGCAGATCATCACCGTTTCCTACTACGATGGTGCGAACCGGAGTGTGGCTGCGCAGGCAAGCAGGGGCTTTAATGTGCGAGGGGAGATTGCACCGGATATTGCGGCACCCGGCATCAATATCTACGGTCCGGCGCCGGAGCCCGGCAATGTGGCGGAGGATCCCGACAGACCGGTGCGCTATGTGAGCCGCAGCGGTTCCAGTGCTGCGGCAGCTGTGACAGCGGGAGCTGCCATTCTTCTGGTGGAGTGGGGGATCGTCAAGGGCAACGACATCAACATGGACACGGTCGGCGTACAGAAATACCTGATCCGCGGAGCAAACCGGGACGGACGCCGCTTCCCAAACGAAGAGTGGGGGTATGGCACGCTTGATCTGTACGGGGCATTCGAGGCTATTCGTCCGAAGCCATAATACGGCGCACATCCTCCATGTAAAACGCCAGTAAAAGCTCTGTTTTCTGGAGAGCCGTGTCCAGCGCAAAGATCCGGCGCAGCCGTTTGATCCGGAAATTCACGGTATTGCGGTGCATGAACAGCTCCTGTGCCACCGCCTGGATGCTGCCGTCATGCTCAAGCCAGCTTCGAAGTGTCTGGCGCAGCGCGGGATCCGTCAGCGGTGACAGAAGCTTCTCTGCCTGCGCAAACACCTCCGGATCATCGATGGCAAGTACCGTATTGTAAAGACCGATATTGCGAAAATGCGTCAGGGATTCGCTACGGATCCGGCTGACCGTCAGCGCACGTCCGGCATGCTTTGCCTGCACCGGCAGGGAATAAGGCGAAGAAACAGGTTCACTCACCCCGCAGTGCGCCTCCTTCGGAACGGACGGAAGTGTGACAGAAGCATAATAAAACAGTTCTCCCATCCGCACATGGGCGTACCACGGAAAGGAAAGCTCCTGATCGCTCACCAGCAGAAAGCAGCCGCGGAAGCCCTCCAGCACGGGAATGTCCTTTTCGGAAATATTCATATGCAGGGCATGCTCCAGCGCCTCTGTACGCAGATCCTGCGTCCGCTTCTCCGAGATGATCTCGTTGCAGTAGTCCTGCATGATATCCGCAATATGAACCTCCCACGGCATTGCAAACAGCGGGAAACGGTGCGCAAGACACCAGTCATTGACCTCCTGCGGGACAGAGCTGATATACGGTCCCATATTCAGGACAAGCCCACAGGCGTGCTGATCGGCAAGCTGCTGCACGAAAGGGAGAAGCTCGCCGGGCTTGGCGGTCTCCATACCGGTCGTGATGATCAGCTCATTGCCGCGCAGGAAGCTGCAGTTGCTGCGGTCCTCCACGAGATGCACCCAGGAGATCAGACGGTCCAGATTCGCGGTCGGCGTCAGCAGACAGAGCTGATACTTTGACTGGGTGTGATGATAAAAATATTCTAAAGTTAATGCCATAGTGCTTCCTCCGTTTCCGTAAATATTCGTGATATTTTGACTGCTCAGATAACATTCCTGTAAATTTTCATGAGATTCCGGATAATTTCTGCTTCTAAGGATCAGTATACATGAATTGTGCTGACAGCACAATAACTTCCCGGATGATTATGCTAAAACACATAGAATACGCCAAAATATTGTGCTAAGATTTCTGATATCAAAAGAAAAGCAAATTACATGCAAGGAGGAATCTGATATGTTAAGAGAAGCGTTACCTAAGATTATTACGGAGAGTGTACCGGGACCAAAGTCAAAGGCCCTGATCGACAGAAGACATGCAGCAGTTCCGGATGCCATCGGCTGTGCTTATCCGGTTGCGATCAAGCGTGGTGAGGGAGCCATGGTCGAGGATCTGGATGGCAACTACTTCCTTGACTGGGTCGGAGGCGTCGGTGTCCTGAATGTCGGATACAGCCAGCCGGCTATGGTAGAAGCTGTCAAGGAGCAGGCAGAGAGATTCTTCCACGGTATGTTTAACATTGTGACACATGAGGGCTACGTTGCACTGGCAGAAAAGCTCAATGAGATCGTTCCGGTCAAGGGCGGTAAGAAGCGTACCTTCTTCGCCAACAGCGGTGCCGAGGCAGATGAAAATGCCGTCAAGATCGCCAGAGGCTACACAAAGCGCCCGAACATCATTGTATTTTCCGGTGCCTTCCATGGCCGTACCGAGCTGACCATGACGATGACCTCCAAGAAAGCATATGCCACAAGCATGGGACCTCTTTCTCACGGCGTATTCCGTGCGAGATTCCCATATCTCTACCGGAAACCGGCAGGAATGCCGGATGATGCGGCAATTGATTATTACATCAGCTCCATTTACGATGTCTTTGAGGAGTGCGGTGCTGCAGACACGATCGCAGCAATCGTCGTAGAGCCGCTTCAGGGCGAGGGCGGTTTCATCCCGGCACCGATCGAGTGGGTCAAGGCAGTGCGTAAGATCTGTGATGACAACGGAATCCTTCTCGTAGCCGATGAAGTACAGGCAGGCTTCTGCAGAACAGGCCGCATGTTTGCTTCCGAATACTGGAAAGAGGCAGGCTGTGCACCGGATATTCTGGCAACAGCCAAGTCCATTGCCGGTGGTATGCCGCTGAGTGCCATTGTGGCAAGAGAAGAGATCATGCAGGCAGTTCCGGCAGGTACGATCGGTGGAACCTACTGTGGTAATGCCGTTTCCTGTGCATCCGCGCTCAAGGCGATCGAGATCATGGAGAAGGACGATCTCGCCGGACGTGCGATGGAGATCGGCAAGAAGGTCACAGCCCGCTACGAGGCAATGAAGGAGAAATACGGTGTGATCGGTGATGTCCGTGGACTTGGTGCCATGATCGGTCTGGAGTTCGTCAAGGATCAGGCATCCAAGGAGCCAAACCCGGCACTCGTCAAGGATCTCGTACAGGAATGCGCTGCCAACGGACTGATCGTTGAGAGCGCCGGAATCTACGGAAATGTCATCCGTTTCCTTGCTCCGCTTGTGATTACCGATGAGCAGCTTGAAGCAGGTCTTGATATTATGGAAGCTGCCATTGCGAAGCTGACTGCATAGAGAAAGGAACGAAATCGAATATGAAAGAATTAATGATAAAACCGGAAATCTATCATTTTGACAAGGTGCGGGAATTTGCGGAGGAATTTCAGATCGGCGAAGGCGATCTGATGGTGACGAACGAATATATTTACAAGCCGTTCTTCGGAGATCTGGATCTGAAATGTGACGTGATCTTTCAGGAGAAATACGGACAGGGTGAGCCCTCCGACGACATGGTTGAGGCAATGTACAAGGATATTAAGGGACCGCACAAGCGTGTGATCGCTGTGGGCGGCGGTACCGTGATCGATATTTCCAAGCTGTTTGCATTGAAGGACGTTTCACCGGTACTGGATCTGTACGATGGAAAGATCCCTCCGGTCAAGGACAAAGAGCTTGTGCTGGTGCCAACCACCTGCGGAACCGGAAGCGAGGTAACGAACATTGCGATCCTTGCACTCAACAGTCGCGGCACCAAGAAGGGACTTGCCGTTGACGAGATGTACGGTGACAGTGCGGTGCTTGTACCGGAGCTGTTAGAAAGTCTGCCGTTCGGCGTATTTGCCATAAGCTCCATTGACGCACTTGTACACGCCGTCGAGTCCAGCCTGTCCCCGAAGGGCAACCAGACAACCCGCATGTTTGGCTACAAAGCGATCGACATGATCTTAAACGGTTATAAAGAGATTGCCGCACATGGCCCGGAGGCGAGAAAGCCGCTTCTGCCTCAGTTTCTGATGGCGAGCAACTATGCCGGTATCGCCTTTGGCAACGCCGGCTGTGCCGCAGTGCATGCCATGAGCTATCCGCTCGGGGCAACGTATCATGTGCCTCACGGAGAGTCCAATTATGCGATGTTTACCGGAGTCATGAAGAACTACATGGAGATCAGGACGGACGGCGAGATTGCAACGCTCAACCGTTTCATTGCTGATATTCTGGGCTGCTCCACAGAGAATGTGTACGAGGAGTTAGAGAAGCTTTTGAATCATCTGATCCAGAAGAAGCCGTTGCATGAGTATGGCATGTGTGAGGAGGAGATCGAGGAATTTACGGATTCCGTCATCGAAAACCAGCAGCGCCTGCTTGCCAACAACTTTGTACCTCTGGACAGGGAGCGTATGATCAAGATCTACCGCGAACTGTATTAAGATTGTTAAGTCATGGGGGATAACCGGATGAAGAAACGGTCCGGTTATCCCCCTATTTTTGCGTCTGCTATAGGGACATCACTTTTCAACATAATGATGGAGTGGAAGGTAAAATTATCGGAATCAAAATAAAACTGCGATTCGCCATGATATTTCTCGACAACACGCTGCACGCTTTTCAACCCATAGCCGTGCCGGAGTTTATTCGGCTTGGTCGTAAACAACTGCTTATTCGCCGTGAACGGATTGCTGCGGCAGCTGTTGATCAGTGTGATCACGATCATATTTGCATTATGATGCCGGATATCAAGTTCAATGGAGGCGCGGGGAATGTCCTGCGTTGCCTCCAGCGCATTATCCAGAAGATTGCCAAACAGCGCAGTAATATCATGCTCGGACAAAAGATCGGCACAGCCGGAACGGATATCGGTGATCAGAGTCGTATCGCTGCTACGGGCTTGCTGCTTTGCGCGGTAAAGAATCGCATTTAACAGCTTATTATCGCAGAAGCGGACAGATTCCTGCAGATCCGAGGACTGCACGATCTGGTCAATATATGCCGTGATCTTATCGTACTCCTTATTCTTGGCGAGGTTGGAGATCGTCAGCAGATGCCTGCGGATGTCATGGATCAGGATCTTCTGCTTCTCATCCTGCGCATACAGGGAATGAAAATACTGCGTGGTGTCGTGCTCCTTCTGCAGCAGAAGCTGTAACTCCAGAAACTGCCGGTTCTTTTCCTGAACCATGGTCTGATACCAGGCAAGGAAAATATTCATGACCAGCAGCAGAAGTGTGCATACGGAGATCAGTACGTCCAAATAAAAGCTCAGACCGATATTCATGCAGACGCCGGTAAATACGATGGCGATCACGCATGACATCAGCGGCACCAGATTCAGAAAAAGAGAACTCCTGTCATAGATCAGTCTGCCCGAGGATTTCTTCTGCAGATAGAAGGAAGAAAACTGAAGCACAAAAAAATAGATCAGTTTGCTGATCACGGATAGGATCACCAGATTCCGGAAATAGGTTCGTTCATTGTAAAAACTTGGCGCAAAATACGAGAGAAGACTGATAACGATAAGCTCACTGAGCACCATGGTGATCGTGATGAACAGCGAATGAAACAGTGCTGTCAATGGTTTGAGTTCATAAGCAATGCACAAGAAGATCATATTGACGATCAAAAACAACAGAAGATTCAAAGTAAAATTCTCATGAAAAGAACCCAGAAATAAGATAAAATAACCGACTGCCAGTGTGGTGAGCCGAAATGCGGCACTGCGTCCGGCAGTAAAAAGATTCCTGCAGTATTGCAGCAGAATACAGGCTTCCAAAAGAAAAATCACCGCATAGCAAATAGTAATCGACATCCTTCTACCTCGTACTTTCTAAATAAAGCAAATACTTTTCCCTTAATTCGGAATATTTGCGTCTGGTCAGATACGCCGTGTACCGGTCATTGCATAAATGGATCAGCGAGTGATCAAAATGGTCAATGTATTTCATGTTGACGATAAAGCTCCGGTGGCAGCGGAAAAAGCAGGGGAGGGACAATGCTTCGTCCCAATAATCAATACTATTAATGGATTCCAACTCGCGCTGCAGCGTGTATAGAATCACTTTTCGTGCCTGCGCCTCTACACAGATGATCTCATACGCATTGTAGGTGTACAGCCCATCCTTTGTCTCGATCGCGATCGTGGTACTTAAGGTGTTGTACAGGTGGAGTGCTTCCTTCAGGTTGTCATAGAGTCTCTGGGGATTCAGAGGCTTCGTCAGATAACGGAACACATGAAAACGCATCGCATCATCGAGATATTCCACATATGAAGTGATGATAAATATAATGGTGTTTTTATTCTGTTCCTTTAATGCCTTGCCAACATAGATGCCGTTTAGTCCGGCCATCTCGATATCAAGAAATACGATATCCTTAGAACCGGTATCGGCAAGAAGTGCCTCTCCGCTTTCAAAGCTGACAATATCCGGAAGCTTGCTGTGCAAGCTGGTGAAAAACTGTCTCAGTTGACGGGTAAGCTGCTCAATCTGCTCCCTGTCGTCATCACAGATCACAATTCGCAAAAAAACACCTCCTGTCCGAAATGAAACATTATATGAAGCCTATGGATTGTCCGGATCCCTGGTCCAGGCAGATTGATTGCGTGTTACCATCAGCTCAACGATCTGCTCCAACAGCTTCACATCCTCCTCACTGCACAGCTGCAACTTGTCGATGATATTCTGAGGGATATGATCGGAATGCAATGCCCCCAGTAAAAGATAATCGGGAAACACACGAAGAATGCTGCATAGTTCCACGAACTTATCAAGGCTTAGTCCGGTTCGCCCATTCTCAATGGAAGAAAAATGATTCTTGGAAAAGCCAAGCAGCCCGGCAATCTCTCGCTGGCTGTAGCCCAGTTCCCGGCGCCTGAGCCGGATGCGGTGTCCAATCGTCTCCTGTTGAATGTCCTGCATGGGGATACCTCCTCTTCTTTCCAGTATATCACAACTTCGACCGCAAAAAAAGTCTGTATCACAGAATAATTCCGTCAAAGTTGGAAAAACGGGTAACGATTTCGCAGAACAGTTCCGTATGACATGGTCAAAATCGCCAAAAACACCCCAAAATGACCAAAAATGGCGTTTTTGTGTCGTTTCGTGCAAACCCCATCGATTTGCTCTTGAAAAAGTAGTAAAATTTAATTGTCCGGAGCAGATTTCGGACAAATCTCTACATACTCAATTTTATACAAGGAGGTATACAACTATGAATCTTAAGAAGAAAGTTGAAAGCAAGGCGGCTGAACTTACAGCCAGAACACTCACTCACGTTTTGCGTACAGAGGCTAATTCTACAGCCTGCTTCGTGGCTTATCAGCCAAAGGCACCAAAAGAGCTGGGACGTTTCCGGAGAGAAAAATAATGGATCGTCTATTGTCAGAATTAACGGATTGGCTGATTCACAACCGTGCCATTTCGTCTGACGATAAAGAATTGTACGAATACGCAATTTATAGTTTTATTATCTCTACTGTACCGTTGGTGATCTTTCTGGTCATCAGCGGTATTATTGGTATGTTTCCGGAGGGCTTTCTGATCATCATGCCGTTTATGGTGATCCGGAAATTTGGCGGCGGGTATCATGCAAAGCATGCGTATATCTGTATGATCATGTCGACCGGACTTCTGGCAGGGTGTCTGTATGTCGTGTCCCATTTCTCAGGAAGCCGTTTGATACCGTTATTCTTACTCGTCAGCGGAATAAGTATTGCGATAAACAGTCCTATTGACCATGAAAATAAGAGATTAACGGAACAGGAAAAGATGCGTTATCAGCGCACAACGATCGTTTTGGTTCTTGCTGCCTGTTTTGTTTCTGTCGTTATGAATGTAATGGGATACAACCGTTATTCGTCCTGTGTGGCGCTTGGAGTGATATTGACCGGTGTGCTGCAGCTGCCGGTGATTATCCGGAAGATAATGCGATGATATCGTGCCGTGCATTATACACAGAGGATCGGAAGCGTGTCTTACACAGATTGTATGAACCGTAATCTACAGGGTGGAGTAGAAGGGTTTTAACGATGCAAAATCATAGTAACAACAGCACATTTGAGTATGTAAAATATCAGGTGCCGCTTTCCGGGAGGGGTTCGGAAAGTGGCATAATTTGAAAAATTAAAAGATCATTTATAAAGATACAAATTTATTATAATTCAGCAGGGTTAAAGAGGACTAAATGTTTAATATAATTTTTAAATTAAAAACATGTTAATGGGAGGATATTAACGTGCAGAAAGTACAAACAGAGCTAATAGACATCATTATCGAATTAATGCCAGGTAAGCAGGATACAACCATCAATGAATCTACAGACATTGTCAGAGATTTGGAATTTGATTCTATTGCATTGGTAGAACTTTTGAATGAAATTGAAGAGACGTTTGGCGTTGATTTTGTGGAATTGCCGGATTTTCTTGAAAGGTTTGACAGGATAGGAGATATTGCAGAAGGAATACTATTGCTTCAGGCAAAGCAATAATAAAATGTGTTGAGGAAAACAGGGGATAATAATGAAAAATATGGAATCACTTAATAAATTAATTCGTCATGCATATGAAACAGTTCCGTTTTATAAGGAGTTATTAGAGGAAGAGGAATGTTTAGAAATAGAGAAGTTGCCTATTGTAGACAAGCAACAGATGATTGAGTCGGGAAGATCTATGCTATCAACACGATATATGGGTCAATATTTAACGAAGCAATTGAAATGGACAAGAACAAGTGGAAGTTCTGGAATGATACATGAAATATTTTGGAACAAGGTCGATGAAAGAAAGTCCATGATGGGGTTATGGTTTTTGAGATGGAAATATTATAAAGTATCTCCTGCTCAGAAATTGTGCTTTTTTTTCCCGGCGGATATTAATGATGAAGAGTGTATGGAAACAGACAGGGTATTGGCGATATCAAGAAAAAGTTTGTTCGACGGCACTTTTATAGAAGCTTATCAACATATTAAACAATACAAGCCGGAATGGATGATTTTGCAACCGGGTGTTGCAGCAATGTTGTGTGATATGGCAGAACAATATGGAATATGGGAAGGGGTAAAATACATTGAATTTACGGGTGAGTATTTACCGGAGACCGTACGAAAGCGGGTTAAAAATACTTTTCATTGTGCGACAGCCAATCAATACGGAACAAAAGAAGTAAATTCTATTGCATATGAATGCCCGGAAGGAAATATGCATGTTATGTCGGATAATGTATATTTGGAAAATGAGGGCTGTAAATTATATGTTACATCATTAAATAACTATGCCATGCCTTTTGTTCGTTATCAATTGGATGACAGAGGGCAAATTCGGCGACATGTGCAATGCCGTTGCGGAAGATGTAGTGATATGCTGGAAATTTACGAGGGAAGGCAGAATGATGTCGTAAAACGTCCGGATGGCAGTGTGATCCACGCATATGCACTTATGCAAAGTGTTCATTATATCAATTACCAATATGATGGCTGCATTATTCAATATAAGATAGTGCAAGAGGACTATGACAGATTTACATATTTAATCGTATTGGGGGAGGAATGTCCGGAAGAATTGAAAAGAACGATTTCGGAAAAGCTGCAGCATGATTTACAGGTGCGAATTGGAAAAGAATGTACATGTGATGTGATTTATAAAAAGAATATATTGCCGGAGGAAGAGACGGGAAAGTGTAAAGTTTTTGTGTCAAACGTCGGATAAGAATATTCTAAAGGGAGGAGCTATGGTATACAGTATTGAAATAGACGAAATCATCTGGGATGAAAAGAAATGGAAAAGATTTTGCAAATATGCAAAAAGAAAACATCGATGGTTGACATTTCCCGGAGAAGGATGTGTCGAGGTAGGAGATCGTACGCGTGCTTCGGAATTTGATGCGAATGTGATTGTACGGGGAATATTGGATGAATTTTTAGACGATAAATTTCCATTGAAGAGGTATGTGCCTGAAAATATTTCGTGCAAAGAATTGCCGATTGTAACAGATGTTATATCTGATACATATTTATTTTTGAGTTTAAAATTAGCAATATTGCAGGCAGATGAGAAGATAAGTGATCAATTGGATCAATACTTTTTAGATATTATCATGAATTATCACCCATCTTTCTGGCATTTTTATGATTTTGATGAAGAGCTTTGGCGTTTTTTGGACATCAAAGGTATATCATATCGGGAAATTCCGATGGGGGATATCTGCAAATTGCTTAAGAATATTTTAAATTCCGATGAGTATGTTTCGATTCATCTGGATGAATTTTATCTTAATGAGAAAGAATCATTTCAAAAGCTGCATTTGGTAAGAGAAAATTTAGTATACGGGTACGATGATGCTCAAAAAGTTTTCTTTGTTTACGGTTTTGGAAAAAGGGAACAGATGAGAAGCTTTCAAGTTAGTTACGATGATATGCTTCTTGCTTTTGAAAAGGGCAGACGATTTTATTTTAGTGGGGCTGGCTATCTGAAAATGAAATGGTGTGATCCGGTTGTAAAAATGAAGATACATGAATGTGAAGGGTTTCAATTAACAGAAACATTTTTATTGCATAAAATACATGACTTTGTGTACCCTATGAAACCGAATCTCCAAAATGAAGAAATTAAGATTTATGGATCAGATGTTTATAAATGGATTATAGAGGAACTACAGGGGAAAACAAAAGGGAGAACAGTCGATTATCGCACCTTTCATTTATTATATGAACATAAAAGAAATGTATACAGATGTTTGAAAAAAATAGAACAAAATGGTTCTATGTCACAAATAACGAGCGAAAAGATTGCTTCTTACAAAATAGTAGTAAATCAATTTAATAAAATACGGATCATGTACATGCGAGAAGCGGGAATGGAAATGAGAAAAGTGCAGAGAAAAAAGATATACAGTGTGCCAAAGGTTAAAGAGAGTTTTATTAATGAAGTCATAAATTCAGTAGAAAAAGAATTAGAGATACTAAAGGAGATAACAATATGAAAAAGAATATTTTAAAAAGCATGTCAATAATTATGTCAATTTTACTCTTGATGCTGTTTTTGGAGAGTAATTGTTTTTTGTACTTCACAAATGCATCAAGTTATAATGAAGAATCAAATGAAGTTATTTGTGCAAATTAGTACATAAATACCAGCCGTGGGAATTAAATATATGGACAACTAGAAGTTATGATGGTCATCATTGGTCGCAATCTGCAGTGTCATATACTAGTAGTACTGTTTTGATTGCATATGTATGTTAAAAGAGTGGAGAAAATGAAATGAAAAAAAACATATATGTAATTTGTGTAGCGACAATTTTAGGATTGATATTTTTATATTATAAATCAGCTATTGATAAAAAAATAGATTCCAGTAGAATTCATTTGAAATATTTTACAAATGAAAGTAATGATAAAGAAGATATCTCCTCGGAAGTGACGGAATGGAACAGATACGAAGTGTATCCTGTCAACAGTGAAGTAAGCGATGCCGTGTGGCTTCAAACGCGATTTCAAATAAATCGAATAAAGACGTGGAATGGAAAAGACAATATGCATCAGCAATATATTATTTTTAATAGGAAAAAAGGGCTTTTACTGGAGGAGATAACGAGCGATGTGTTTGGTGGAGATTTTGACGGTGATGGGGAAGATGAGATTATTGTTGTCTCGACCCAGGGCTATGGCATGGTAACGTTATGCATCAATGTGCTGAAAATAAGTAAGGATGATCTTCGAATCAGTAATAGGATTCATCTTATGTACAATGTGAGAAAACTTCAAAATAATAAAATATGGATTTCGGAAGGGCAGGTTGAAAAAGACCACATATTGTTAAAATGTGCAAATAAAGAGATTAGTATTGTATGTACTCAAAAACAGAACATAATTGCAAATGTGGGAGGAAAGCAGAGTAATGTGGTTAATGAGGATGAAATAGAAGTAGAGAATGTGACGGATAATTTAAAAAAAGGATTTCATAAAAACATTTTAATTAAATAAATTTGGGAGATTATAGAAATTAGAATGTAAATAGTATAGTGATTATGAGGAAGATATGAATGGACAACGAATAAATAGAAGTATAATACGGTCATCGTTTGAGAAGATAAGCAGAATGTATGAAAGTCAAAAGGTACTTCAAAAAAATGTGGTATTTTTAATTTGTGATAACACGCTAGAGGCAATATCGTTGTATTGTTATCACCTAGTACATAAAAATATTGTCTTTTTGATTGGCAGAGAAAAAGGAGATAGAGATATTATTGACTTGATTGACAATTTTGCACCAGAGGAAATTTTCTTATGCCCGGGCAGGTTTCGACACGAAGAACAAGTGAGAGAACTGAAAAGCAGAAACTATCGAAGAGTATCCGGATATCATCAATATACGAGATATCAAAGAAGATACAATGATGTGTGGAGCAATTTGGATGATAATACGGCATTACTTATAACAACATCAGGAAGTGTTGGTAATGGAAAAGTTGTGGCATTATCTTATGACAATCTAAGGAAAAATGCGGAGGCGATCATACAGTCGCTTGAGATAGATCATCATGATATGGCAGGGCTTCTGCTTCCTATATCATATGTATATGGTTTGTCTGTGGTAAACAGCCATTTATTAGCTGATGCAGAGATATTACTGCCTCCGGGAAATATTTTTCAAGCGTCCTATTGGAATTATTTGGAAGAAATGAAGGTTAGCTCATTTTGTGGCGTGCCTTATACATATGAGATTATCAGGCGGCTTAAGGTGCTGGAACGACCATGGAGACATTTGAGGCTTTTGACGCAGGCAGGCGGAGCAATGAATTTGGAACTAAAACGGTTTCTTTTGGAATGGGTAAATGACAGGACGAGGAATGGCATTTTGACGCATCTGGCAGTTATGTATGGTCAGACAGAAGCGACAGCGAGAATGAGTTCCTTTTATCTGGATCAACATCCGGACAAGATTAAAAGTGTAGGAAAAGCAATATCGGGCGGTCGGTTTTGGATTCATAATTCGAGCGACGATGGGCAAGGGGACATTTATTATTATGGTCCCAATGTGTTTATGGGGTATGTCAATAAAAGGGAGGATTTGGAAAAGTCTCCAATATGTTATAAATGCGATAAAAAGGAATTAGACACTGGCGATATTGGATGGTTGGATGAGGATGGGTACTTATATGTTACAGGACGCAAAAAAAGATTTATCAAGATAAATGGTGTTCGCATTGGCTTGGATGAATTGGAACAGGAAATAGAAAACAGGTGGAAAGTAAAAACGGTGTGCGTTAAGACACGTTCAAAAGAATATTTGATTATGTATCTGATCGAGGATATAACGGAACCGGTTAGAGAGGAGATTATGACGTATTTAAGATTGCTGGGACTTACCAGAAAGCAATACCGATTGCAGATAGTGAAAAGCTTCTATTATCGTGAAAATGGGAAAATAGATTATGGGAAATTTGGTATGGAAGAGGAGTATGAAGATGACTTATGAAAATAGTGGATCAAAAAATGAAATCGCAGGGTTGCTAAAGCTGACGGGAGTGTTGGTTTTTGGCATGTGGAATGATAAATATAAGCAGCCCCGCTTTATAGAAAATGCAGCACAGGAAGAATTATATCAAAAATTTCTGAGACTCATTGATCGCGGGAAAATCAATGAAGCCGAAAACGAAATGCTTGCATATATAGAGGATATGTCATTTGATTGTAACGACATTCCGGTTCGAGAAAATATATCATTGTTGGATTTCGGATTAAGTGTGTACGGATATATGAATGAGAAGGAAGACATATTTTTAAAGAAGCATCATTATAGCCGGGAGGAAATTGAGGAAGGGATACATGACCTGCTAATTCGGTTCGGAAAGGAGGCAATAGCAGCACGCTGAATCATACAGGTTATTAATATAATTTACAAGAAAGGATGAAAACATGAAAAGAAAAGTAATGAAGGGAATCAGTGTACTGATTTCAATGGCAATGGTAGTTGTTGCATGTACACAGGATATAACAGAGACAGGAATTGTAAAAGGAATATTTTTCAATAAAGCGTATAAGATAACAGTCAGCGATCAGGGGAAAAGAGAACACTATATTGTAAGAGCTAAAAACGAAAAGGCATATGATGGCATCAAACAGAATCTGGAAAATGATAAATTAGCAGTTACGACATATATGCAGGATGCGTTGATATCCGAGGAAAATATGCTTGTCATGAATTTGACAACGGATGAAGCCGGACAGTTGGACGACATGAGTGGAGTCATGAGCGTGGAAAAGGATGTGGAACTTACTGCGAATGAGGTCGTGCCTGTAGATGAAAAGCAGGTAGAAAAGGTGCTGGAGGGAGAACAGGATCTTAAGGTGGATCAGTGGAATCTGAGAGCAATTGATTGTCTGGGAAATATGCCAGAGACAGAGGAACAAAATATGGTCAAGGTGGCTGTTCTGGATTCCGGTGTAAATTTTAACGAAGGAATTGAGGTGGAGCAGAGAGTAGATTTAGTAAATAAAAAACACATATCGGTCAATTTTGAAGATCCGAGTGGTCACGGAACAGGAATTGCAGGAATGATCAATGGACAGAAGGAGAAAGGACAACTGTCGGGAGTGGCAGATAATGTTGCATTGTATTCGGTAAAGGTGCTGGATCAGGATAACACAACTCCTGTTAGTAGGTTGATCGAGGGAATTTACTGGTGTATTGAAAATGAAATAGATGTTATCAATTTGAGCTTAGGGTGCTCATATGATTCGGAAGCGCTAGCAGCGGCAGTTCAAGATGCTGCAAAGGCGAGGATTATCCTTGTGGCAGCTGCAGGAAATGCGGGAGATGATGCATCATTAGAGTATCCTGCTGCATATGATGATGTTATTGCTGTAGGCGCAAGCAATGAATATAATCAAGTTTCTTCGTTTACATCCGGAAAAGAGCAGATTGATGTCATGGCACCGGGAGAAAAGATATGGACTTACAGCATGCTTGGTGGATATGTGGCAGTGGATGGAACGAGTATTGCAACAGCGCAGGTGACAGGAGCGGTGGCAAGAATTCTTCAGACCAGAAGGGGGGCAGATGCAGAGTATGTGAGGAAGCTGTTGCGAAGCAGCTCGGTAAGATCGGAGGAGTCACAGCATACTGGAGTGTTAAATGTTAGAAATGCAGTCCGGGTGGCAGAGGGAAATGCAACATTGGATGTGAATCTTGCACCTAAAGTAATGGAGAAAAATACTGCTTATGATGTGGATCAGATTGTCACAGGATGCTGGACGAAAGGTGCTCATCAAGAAACGGTTACAAAACATAAAGATTTAATTTCAGGTGATCTTGTAGAAAAAATGGCGGATAGTGCAGCTGATGCAGATGAATCATACTCTATATATAAAACAATACATGCACAGCACAACTATGTAAGGAATCTTCATTATCTGTATATGGTTGCAAGGAGAGTTGGAAACTATGGATCTAGTTTAAATACCAGACAAAAGCTTTATGATTTTATGCAGGGGATTGATACAGTTAATCTTCGAGATGGAAATACAGGAACCGGTGATATATGGCAGATGAGGGATGATGTAATACTGGATTACATATTCCGAAATGGTAATACTACCGGGGAATCTAATAAGAAAATAGCGGCATCGATTATGGGATTTGCAGTGCATTTGGTTGGAGATATTTATGCTCATAGAACTATGGTACCGGAAAATGATACGAAGATAACGGCAGAAACTTTTGTGGGAATAAAGAAAGAATGGTGGGAAATTTATCGTCAGAAACGGTCGCATTTTGTAATAGAAACAAGAGACCTTAAAAACTTTGGGCTGGATACAGGTGATTTTGAGGATAATCGAAAAGATTTTTATAAAAAACGTTTTAATGCATCAAACAAAAGTGTAGGTAATATTTTGACACTTTATAGTGGTGACAAGGCATTTTCACCACATGCAATTTTTATTGCCGGAGTGGGTTATACACTTAAACTGAACAATCTTAGAGCATATGGAGAAAGTAATGGATATGTAAATGTTGGATTGGATGCAATTAGCACAGATGTTTATCGTGTGAATGCTAATCATAAGAATCCGTCTTTACGGGTATTCAATAACGAGACAGATTGTGGATATTATGATTATTTTATATGTTAGAGAGGAAGGTTGTAATCATGAGAAGGATAATACTTGGAACGTTTCTTGTCACTATTGCCTTAATAGCGGCTGGCAGTGGATTTGACAACCGTGGAAATAAGCTGGTTTCCGACTTGGATGTACCTAAAGCAGAAGCGCAGATACGTGGACCGGCAGCAACGCTGTCTCCGCTCCAGCGCGAGAAGATAACTCTGAAACAGGATGGACTTTGTTATCACAAGACAACGGCGGGAGAGGCGTGGGATGATCCCGAGAAATTGGGATATGAAGTGACAGATCCGGTTTATGAGTTATTTGCATTTGAGCAGGAATTTGATGAAAACGGCAATGCGAAATATACAGATATTGTCGTACCCAAGGAGATTGATGGGGCTCCGGTAATAGATTGTAACAGCTTCGTTGATCACTATGAAATAAAAAGTCTGCGGATAAAAGCGGTATATGATGACTGGCGTGATTATTCTACAAGACCTGAGGAGGACGATATTATGTTCTCGCGCGTAGCAGGATGTTCCAGTATGGAATATTTTGAGATGCCGGATTATATGCGGAGTGTGTCGTTGGAGGATATGATGGGATGCCGATCATTGAAGACGCTGGCGGTCTCCAAAAATGTGGATATTATTGGTGAGAGTGCTTTTCGAGATTGCAAAAATCTGCAGACAATTAAATTTAAAAAATTTTCCAATCTGAGAATTTTGGATGGCTTGAAAGAGTTATCCTGGTGGATGAATCGGCATACTCAGAAGAATGGAATGGTCATTTATAAAAAGTGTTTGGTGGATATCGGAAAATGCAAGGGGACAGTGACTATTCGAGGGAACAAAGTAAACAAAATAATGCCAGATGCATTTGCATACAGCAAGGTGAGTACGATTAAGGTGATTAACGTCAAAGAATTAGGAGAGGGTGCATTTGCAGACAGTAATGCCCAAAAGATAGTCCTCGGGAAGACAATCAGTGCAATACCTTCTGCGAGCTTTGTGTGGAATAATAAGTTGAAGGAAATCCACATTCTTTCCAAACAGAAAATTATATGGGGGAAGAATAAATATGGTAAATTTGAGGGGCTGGATTTGACATACTTGGAATCACCTAAAATAGATGTA
This sequence comes from Jutongia sp., assembly GCF_057878315.1. Taxonomy (NCBI): domain Bacteria; kingdom Bacillati; phylum Bacillota; class Clostridia; order Lachnospirales; family Lachnospiraceae; genus Jutongia; species Jutongia sp. The sequence continues at coordinate 26,808 of NZ_DBLXSO010000035.1, forward strand.
TATATACATAGCGATAAAATTCATACTCCGTCTTTGAAAAAGTGGGAATGTGGCAAGAATATAACCGTACATGTCCCGAAAAAGGTAATGGCAAAATATCGCAAATATACGAAATGTAAAGTGGTAGCACTTTAAAGGGATATTTCTAAAAGAATAACTCTTATGATGTTGGGCGAACTGTAAAATAAGTGTTTGACCAAGAAACGCCCGAACCGGTAAAATACCGGTTCGGGTGCTTCTTCTATCTCTAGTTGATACAATTATGACACATTTGTAGTTTATAGTGAGAATAGTATATTTGGGTATGTGAAATATTTTATGAGATATTCTGAGGGAGCTTAGGAATATGGCATGATTTGTACTCTGATATCGGAATGAAGAGTAATGCACAAAGGGAGGTCGCAAATATGAAAAAGATACTACTTGGAACGATTCTTGCAATAGCTGCCATTTTTATAACAGCCGGCAGTGGACTGGACAGCGGGGGAAACAAACTGATTTCCAGTTTGGATGCACCAAAGGTGCAGGCAGAGGAAATACGTGGACCGGCAGCAACACTGTCTCCGCTCCAGAGAGAGAAAATCTCTCTGAAACATGATGGACTTTGTTATCACAAGACAACTGCGGGAAAAACATGGAGGAATCCTGAAGAATACGGATATGACGCGTCAGATCCGGTGTATGAATTGTTTGCTTTTGAACAGGAATTTGATGACAATGGCAATGCGAAATATACTGATATTGTTGTGCCAAAGGAGATTGACGGGGGCCCGGTAATAGATTGTAACAGCTTTATTGATCACTACGAGATTAAAAGTCTTCGGATCAAGGCGGCATATAGTGATTGGCGTCTCTATTCTACCCAATCCATGGAATATGATATTACGCTCTGTCGTGTAAGTGGATGCACCAATTTAGAGTATTATGAGATGGCAGACGATACCGAATATTTGGAATATGTAGATATGATGGGATGCAGGTCTTTGAAGACGATAGTGATCCCCAAAGGAATGAAGTCGATAGATTCAGGGACCTTTAAAGATTGTGTCAACTTAAAGAATATAAAATTTGACAAGTTTTCAAATCTGGAAGATGTTGGTGGGCTAAGAGATTTATCCTGGTGGATGAACCAGCACACTCAGGAAAATGGAATGGTTATTTATCAAAAATGTCTTGTGGATGCCGGGACAAGAGGTGGAACACTTATCTTTCGGGGGAATAAAGTCAAAAAGATAATGTCATGTGCATTTCAAAATAGTAAGGCAAACACGATCAGACTGGATGATGTGGAGGAATTGAGTGAAAATACTTTTGATTTTTGTAAAGTTAAAAAAGTAATTCTGGGAAAGAAGATAAAAGTAATTCCGGATAGTGCTTTCTCGTTTTATCCTGGTAAAAGAAAGGAAGTACATTTTCTTACCCAAAAGAAAATCATATGGGGATCGAAAGAGAACGGGAAATATACTAAATTCTTTTGGGATACTTATGTGGGCAATCTGCATCTTTATATACATAGTGACAAGTTCCACACTGCGTCAGTAAAGAAATGGCGCGATGAAAAGAATATAACCGTACATGTCCCTAAAAAGGTAATGGCAAAATATCGCAAATATACGAAATGTAAGGTGGTAGCACTTTAAAAGGGGCATTTCTAAAAGAATAACTCTTATGATGTTGGGGGAACTGTAAAATAAGTTTTTGATCAAGGAACGCCCGTTCCGGCAAAATACCGGTTCGGGCGTTTCTTTTATCTTTAAATTGATGCAATTATGACACATTTGTAGTTTATAGTGAGAATAGTATATTTGGGTATGTGAAATATTTTATGACATATTCTGAGGGAGCTTAGTAATACGGCATAATTTGTACTCTGATATCGGAATGAAGAGTAATGCACAAAGGGAGGTCGTAATTATGAGAAAGATACTAATTGGAACGTTTCTTGCCGCTATTGCCTTAATAGCGGCTGGCAGTGGATTTGACAGCACGGGGAATAAGCCGATTTCCGGTCTGGATGCACCAAAGGCACAGGCAGAGGAAGAGGTACATGGACCGACATCGACGCTGTTTCCGCTTCAGAAAGAGATGCTATCTTTGAAGCAGGATGGGTTATGCTATTATAAGACAACGGCAGGAGATGAGTGGATTCATCCGGAAAAATATGGATTTGAAGCGACAGATACGATTTATGAGTTGTTTGCATTTGAGCAGGAATTTGATGCGAACGGCAATCCGAAATATACGGATATTGTTGTACCCAGGGAGATTGATGGGGGTACGGTAATAGACTGTAACAGCTTTTATAATCATTACGAGATAAAAAGCCTGCGGGTTAAAGCTGCATATAGTGGCTGGCGCGTTTATTCCACCCAATCGTATGAAGAAGATTATGTGGAATCTCGAGTCTCAGGCTGTACTAATCTTGAGTATTATGAAATGGCGGAGGATACAGTGTATTTGGACAAATGGAAACTAGAGGGATGTAATTCATTGAAGACGATCATTATTCCGAAAGGAATGAAGGAGATTTTTGCCAATACATTTAGTAGATGCAAAAAACCGGAGAAAGTTATATTCAAAAAATTTTCTAATCTGGAAATCATAGGGGGAGTGAAAAAAATACCATGGTGGCGGAAACAACATACGAAGAAAAACGGAATGGTTATCTATAAAAATTGCCTGATTGATGTGGGAAAACGAGAAGGAACATTGACTATTCGTGGAAATAAGATAAAAAAGATAATGGGGAATACATTTGCAAACAGTAAGGCAGAAACAATCAAGGTGACCGGTGCACCGAAATTGTGTATGTGGACATTTGATGATTGTAATGCAAAAAAAATAATTCTTGGAAAGAAAATAAATGTGATTCCGTACCGGTGTTTTGGTAGCAATGATACTTTGAAAGAAATACATATTCTTTCAAAAAGGAAAATTATATGGGGAGTGGACTCGTATGGAAATGATCAAGGGTTGCATATGTGTATACCAAGTTCGGAAAAACTCGATATTTATATACATAGTGATAAGTTTCATACGGGATCGGTAAAGAAATGGGGTTGCGGCAAGAACGTAACCGTACATGTCCCGAAAAAGGTAATGGCAAAGTATCGCAAATATACGAAATGTAAGGTGGTAGCGCTTTAAAACATCAGCATTGTATGATAGATGATAATTCAAAGAGAGAAAGACTATAGGAAGAGGGAGGTCGTATTATGAGAAAGATACTGCTTGGAACGTTTCTTGCTACAGCTGTCATTTTTATAACAGCCGGCAGTGGGCTGGACAGCGGGGGAAACAAACTGGTTTCCGAATTGGATGCACCAAAGGCGCAGGCAGAGGAGATACGGGGACCGGCAGCGACGCTGTCCCCGCTTCAGAAAGAAGCGATATCTCTGAAGCAGGATGGACTCTGCTATCATAAGACAACGGCAGGAGAATCGTGGTATTATCCGAAGAAACATGGATTTGATGTGTCAGATCCGGTTTATGAACTGATCGCCTTTGAACAGGAGTTTGATGCGAATGGAAACGCGAAATATACGGATATCGTAGTACCTAAGGAGATCGATGGGATTCCGGTAAAAGACTGCAACAGCTTTATCGATCACTATGAGATAAAAAGCCTGCGGATTAAGGCGGCATATAGCGGATGGAGTGAATATTCCACCCAATCAGACGAAGAGGATATTATGTTCTGCCGTGTATGTGGATGCAGCAACATGGAGTATTATGAGATGGCAGATGATACAGACTCCTTGGAGTGGGTGGATCTGATGGGATGTAAGTCGTTAAAAACGATCGTGATCCCTAAGGGAATGAGGACGATAGAGTCAGAAGCCTTTAAGGATTGTGTGAACTTGAAAAACATTAAATTTGATAAGTTTACAAATCTGGATTATGTGGGTGCATTAAAAGATTTGTCATGGTGGATGGAGAAGCATACACAGAAAAACGGAATGGTCATTTACCAAAAAGGTCTTGTGGATGCCGAAGGGGAAGGCAGCACGATTGTTATTCGGAGGAACCGGGTAAAAAAGGTATTGGCAGATGCATTTGAATACAGTCTGGAAAGTACGATCCGAGTGGAGGATGAGGTAGAGTGGAGTGAAGATGCTTTTAGTGATTGTGAAGCGAAAAAGATCATTTTTGGTAAGAAGGTCAGTAAGATTCCAATCGGCGAATGGTATTCCGGTCATACTAAAAAAATTTATTGTATGACCAAAAAGAAAATTAAATGGGGATGGAAAAAGGATGGAAAGTATCAGGGCATAGATTGGAATGCTAATGGAATTAAAAGGGATCTTTATATACACAGCGAGAAGTTCCACGCTGCATCCGTCAGCAAATGGAGGAATTGTAAGGATCTGACGGTGCATGTCCCGAGAAAGGTGATGGCAAAGTACCGGAAATATACAAAGTGTAAGGTGGTAGCTCTTTAACACGGGAAAAGTTTGTCTCACGGAATAGTTCCGTCACAGTTGGAAAAACGGGTAACGATTTCACGGAATAGTTCTAAAATACATGGTCAAAATCGCCAAAAACACCCCAAAATGACCAAAAATGGCGTTTTTGTGTCGTTTCGTGCAAACCCCATCGATTTGTTCTTGAAAAAGTAGTAAAATTTAATTGTCCGGAGCAGATTTCGGACAAATCTCTACTGTACCGTTGGTGATCTTTCTGGTCATCAGCGGTATTATTGGTATGTTTCCGGAGGGCTTTCTGATCATCATGCCGTTTATGGCGATCCGGAAATTTGGCGGCGGGTATCATGCAAAGCATGCGTATATCTGTATGATCATGTCGACCGGACTTCTGGCAGGGTGTCTGTATGCCGTGTCCCATTTCTCAGTAAGCCGTTTGATACCGTTATTCTTACTCGTCAGCGGAATAAGTATTGCGATAAACAGTCCTATTGATCATGAAAATAAGAGATTAACGGAACAGGAAAAGATGCGTTATCAGCGCACAACGATCGTTTTGGTTCTTGCTGCCTGTTTTGTTTCTGTCGTTATGAATGT